>PCYM01000003.1 GCA_002774875.1 Candidatus Uhrbacteria bacterium CG10_big_fil_rev_8_21_14_0_10_50_16 | reverse complement strand
GCGACGGGTTCCTCGGCAACGAGGAAGTCGACAACGACGGGGACGGCTACATGGTCTGCGAGAGCGACTGCGACGATGGGGACGAGGACATGTTCCCCGGAGCGCTGGACAACTGGTGGACCGTTCTCACACGTGAGGATTGTGGGACCGAAGGGCCCCACGAGTACCTCACGAACAGTGGCGGGGGCAACGTCACGCGGGACGTATGTCTCGAGTCGGTCCCGGTCTTCGAAGAGAGCTTCGATGACCAGGCTGTGCCTGGGAACATGACGTTCTCGGGCAACGTGTCCACCTACACGCCCACCTTTGCCCAGGAGGGCGTGGCGGGTTGGGTGACCAATCCCAACCCGCAGGAACCCGCGCAGTCTTGGACGGCGGGCCCCTGGTCCATGTCCTCCATCGGGCCGGGAGCGGAGAGTTCCCCCTCGGTCACCGGGATGTGTAGGCACATCTTGCTCACCAATCTCTTGGTGAGCCAGGAGTACCTAGTGGCCGTTGTGACTCACAACGGCATGGGCATGGAGTACTACACCTCCATGTTCCTGGAGACCACCCTGGTGGGGGACCGGTTTTACAACAACTACCACTCCCCAGGGAGTGTCCAGCTCCGTGGCGTATTCACTGCCACGGATACGGAGCATGACCTCCTGGTCTGCTCCGGCGGTAACTACTGGCCAGCCGCGGCTGGCGACGTTCGTGAGGATGAGTGGGTGGTGGTTCCGGTGGTGACACCGGGCAACTGTCCCTGAAGTTCCCCAATCCGGGGGTGGGTCGCGTACGGCGGCTCACCCCCATTCATTTTTTTAGAATGTTGATTACTTGACAAAAATTGAAAAATTTGGCACATTGCGCTGTTCATGGCTCTTATTTTGACTTGGTTTTTGGCCGGTATACGCTGAGTATATGGCAGAAAACGAGGTCAAAATCGTGAAAGCGCCCGCTGTGGCGGCGTTCGTTACAAGATTTCGAATGTCTGTGGTGGTTGACCTCCGTGATTCCACGGCCACTGCGGGCGCAATAAACCCCGGGCTACGGCCCATTATGTGGAGGTGACGCTATGCGCACCCGTTTGATCCGCCTCATGGCGGCGCTCTGGATTGGCGTGATGATCCAGGCCTGTCCCGTCCCCGTTCAGGAGGAGGAGAACCTCCGGCCTTGGCCGGACTACCCGGACGACGATGACTTCACTCCGGTGGACATCGATGCAGACCAGGACGGCGTCACGGTCGGCGCGGGCGACTGCAACGACCAGGACGCCACCACCCATCCCGGCGCCAGCGAGCTCTGCGACGGGCAGGACAACAACTGCGACGGTCTCGTGCCGTCCAACGAACAGGACCAGGACGAGGATGGTCTGGCTGCCTGCGAGGGCGACTGCGACGACCACGATGCGGGCATCCGGCCCGGTCAGAACGAGGTCTGCAACGGCCTCGACGACAACTGCGACGGGGCACTGACCCCCAGCGAGGTCGACAACGACCACGATGGGCAGGCTCCCTGCGAGGGCGACTGCGACGACCAGGACGGCGCCAACTTCTCCGGCAACGGCGAGGTCTGCGACGGCCAGGACAACGACTGCGATGGGCTCATCCCGTCCGGAGAGCAGGACATGGACCACGATGGGCAGGCTCCCTGCGAGGGCGACTGCAACGATCAGGACGCGAGCACCTTCCCGGGTGCTCCCGAGGTCTGCAACGGCGTCGACAACGACTGCGACGGCGTGGTCGTCGAGTTCGCGACGGATCTGGACGACGACGGCTACATGAGCTGCTCGATCAACCTCGCCGTCACGGACTGCAACGATGGCGATCCCACCATCCACCCCGGCGCCATCGAGCTCTGCGACGGGCAGGACTCCAACTGCGACGGTATCAACTTCGAGATCGACCAGGACGGCGACGGAGTCATGTTCTGCGACGGCGACTGCAATGACGCCAACGCCGCCATGTACCCCGGCAACGTCGAGACCTGCAACGGGCAGGACAACGACTGCAACGGCATCGGCAACGAGGTCGACAACGACGGCGACGGCGTCATGATCTGCGCGGGCGACTGCGACGACACGGATCCCAGCGTCACGGCGCTGCGTACCCTCTACTGGGACGCGGACGGCGACGGCGTGGGCGGAAACGGCGCCTACATTCCCAACACCTGCTCGGCCCCCGGGCCCAGCTGGGTAGAGGTGATCGGCGACTGCGACGATGCCAGCCAGGACGTGGGGCCCGGCTTCCCCGAGCTCTGCGACGGCCAGGACATGGACAACAACTGCGACGGCATCCTGCCCGCAGGCGAGCAGGACATGGACGGCGACGGCATCACCTTCTGCGGTGGCGACTGCGCCGTGTTGGAGGCCGCTCAGGCTCCCGGCAACGTGGAGATCTGCGACGGCCTGGACAACGACTGCAACGGGATCACCCCGAGCAGCGAGCAGGACTCCGACGGCGATGGCATCCGCGACTGCGCGGAGTCGACCATCGACTACGACCAGGATGGCGTGACGGTCGGCGCGGGTGACTGCAACGACCAGGATGTCACCATCCACCCCAATGCCACCGAGCTCTGCAACGGGCAGGACGACAACTGCAACGCACAGGTGGACGAGGGGATGGACCAGGACGGTGACGGCTGGAGCGCCTGCAACGGCGACTGCGACGACACCAACGCGGCCATCCACCCCAACGCCACCGAGCTCTGCGACGGGGTCGACAACAACTGCGACGGGGTGACCCCGAGCAACGAGGTCGACGCGGACAGCGACGGCTTCCGGATCTGCGCGGGCGACTGCGTGGATGCGGTGGCCAACATCTACCCCGGCGCGGTCGAGGTGTGCAACGCCCTCGATGACGACTGCGACGGCGCGGTGGACGAGGGCTGGGATCAGGACGGCGACAGCGTCACCTTCTGTGGCGATGATGGGGTCTACCCCAGCGCCGACGATGACTGTAGCGACCAGGACGGCCTGGCGTGGCAGTTCCAGGTCTTGTACCTGGACCTGGACAACGACGGTCGGGGCGACCCCTCCATCTCGCTGCTGCTTTGCGGCCTCCCCTCGGGCTGGTCGCAGATCGGAAACGACTGCGACGCCGCCAACGCGAGCACCTTCCCGGGTGCTCCTGAGCTCTGCGACGGCCAGGACAACGACTGCAACGGTACGGTGCCGACCAACGAACTGGATCTGGACGGCGACGGCGTCAAGCTCTGCGCAGGCGACTGCAACGATATCGACGCCGCCAACTTCCCGGGCAACGTGGAGACCTGCGACGGTCGGGACAACAACTGCGACGGGATCATCCCGGCCAGCGAGACCGACCAGGACGGGAACGGCGTGATGCAGTGCGCCGAGCCCAACGTGAATGCCGATGCCGACTCCTACACGGTCGGTCAGGGCGACTGCGACGACAACAACGCCGTCATGTACCCCGGCAACACCGAGGTCTGCGATTCCCTGGACAACGACTGCGACGGCAGCGTGGACGAGGGTTTCGACATGGACGGCGACGGGCAGACCACCTGCCAGGGTGACTGCGACGACAGCGACTCGGACGTGGGTCTCGGCTTCCCCGAGCTCTGCGACGAGGTCGACAACAACTGCGATGGGGCCATCCCGGCCAACGAGCAGGACCTGGACAGCGACGGCTGGGCGACGTGCGACGGCGACTGCAACGACAGCGACGGCGACAACTACCCCGGCAACACCGAGGTCTACGACGGGCAGGACAACGACTGCGACGGCGCAGTGGACGAGGGGCTTCTGCCCACCGTTCCGGCGGGCCTGGTGGACCTCACGTTCACCACGTCCTCCAACTGCACGGAGCTGGAGCTCTATGCCAGCGTGGGGAGCCTCAACAGCTTCCCGCCCAACGTCACGACGGTGGCCGGGAGCAGCACGACCCTCTCGGTCGCTCTCCCGGCAGGCGTTCACGCCCTGCGCTTCAACGCGCGGTGCGACGGTGCCTATCTCTTCCTGGGCGCGAGCCCGGCGAGTGCGGTGATCGGGATCCCCAACGCGACGCTCACTGTCGGCGGGACTCCGGTCCCGTTCGACGCCGGCGACGCGGTCTGGAACGGTCCGCTGACGGGCGTGGACGGGCTCCTCCTGTTCAACGCCGTCAACATGCCGGCCCCCAACTAGCTCAACTCTCCGCCCTCAACGATCCGCGCTCAGCGTGATCGGGACGGAGTGCACACCGAGCGACTTACGACGACCCCCTCTGCATCCGGCAGTGGGGTCGTCTTCGTTTCCAGTCCTTCGCCCCCGAGAACACGTGTGTTTTGAAAGCTGAAGCCTATGCGAAAGATTCTCAAAACGCATGTGTTTGAAGATGAGGCTCCTCGGCGAAGCGATCAAGGCCTTCGCCCCTCCCAAGACCTCGCTGTTACGAACATGCTATAATTGACGCAATGAACTTGTTGCCGCACAACTCACCGTCGGAGCGTGAGCACACCTGGATTCTTGGAGGAATCATCTTGTTTGGTATTGCCTTACTTCTTATTTCTGTCCTCACATCTCCATGGGTCTTGCTCGCAGGTCTTTTGTTTGCCGCCGCCGTATACGCAACGTGGAAAGAACCCATGTGGACCGTGATGGCGTTGTCGGCGTGGTGGCCTATTGAGCCGTTTATCCTCAAGTGGATCGGCGATGACATTTACGTGTTTGCCCGCTATGCGTCCGAGATCATGATTTACGTTCTGGCGGGTGTTGTGGTGCTCAGCGTCCTGATCGGTAGGTACCATAAGCGCGTCACGCCGGCAGATATTCCGTTTGCGCTTTTTGTCCTTATGTTGGTTGTATCTATCATTCTCAATACGCTCCCCGTTGGTCAGGCGTTGCTAGGACTGCGGCAAATTGTGCGATTTATGTTGTTGTTTTGGGTGATTGTCTATAGGTATCCCCGCCGATATTGGATGCGATGGATGGTGATGATTATTGTGGGTATGATGGCGTTACAAGCCGTTCTTGGGCTCACGCAGGCGTTGGTGGGTGGATCGATGGATACGTTTTTGCTGCCATCTGAGCGGAGAACCTTTGGCGAACTTCAACTCACGGAGGGAACGGTACAGTTTTGGGACCCGGGCCAGCGCGTGTTCGGTACCATGGGACGATACGATCGATTAGGAACCTTTTTAGCCCTCGCTCTGCTGTTGGTCATTGGATTTGTGTATGAAAGTGGACGTAAACCTAACTGGCAGTACTTGGGACTTTTTGGATTCATTGGATTACCAGCGCTCATCCTCACCTATAGCCGCTCCGCCTGGTTTGGTCTTATCCTTGGCGCCTTGGCCATTGCGCTGGTACGGAAAGATAAACGTGTTTTTGCGGCTGCCGGGATCGTCTTTTTATTGTTTGCCGGTTATCTGGGTGTTAATGGACTCTCTAATTCACTTGCAGACGTGCCTCGCCAAACGGTCGCCGAGCGCTTTTTGGAGGCCTTTACCTATCAACGATTTGTTGGCGAATACTATGGACTAGGACGTGTCTATTGGATTGTCACCACACCTACAATTGTTGTGCCCAATAACATGGTTTCCTTACTGTTTGGATGGGGGCCTGCACAATATGGGGGAGGGGCTGTGGCGGCGCTAGGCAACACGCGTGTGTACGATGCGATTGGTGAGCCGTTTGGGATTTACGGAACAGAGGGATACATTGACAACAACTGGATGGCTCTTTGGGGTGAGGCAGGAACGCTTGGCATAGCATTTTATCTTTGGGGATATATTGTTTTACTGTTGCTCGCGATCAAAATTGCGCGCCATTCTCGCATCAGTTTTACGCGGGCGTTAGCGCTTGCCTACGTGGGTATTGCGGTGAGTGTTGCGGTAAACGCTTCCTTGGCAACCTTTTTGGAGGTACGCACATTGGCACCCTATTTTTGGATGCTCGGTGGATGTGTGGTGGTCCTTGGCAGTCGCGAAAAATTGATTCAAACGCAGGTGCGCGAGACATGAAGATTTTGATCATCAATAAATATTGGTATGCGAGAGGTGGGGCAGACGCATATGCGCTTTGGCTTGCCGAGGCGTTGCAACAACGCGGGCACACCGTGTGCGTGTTTTCTGTTGATCATCCAAAAAACGTGACGCCTTCGGTGTCGTATGAATGTATTTCTGGCGTGGATACGGAGACCATGCGGTGGCAAGATGCACCAAGAATCATTGGGCGGATGCTGTGGTCATTTGAAGCGCAAACTAAGTTGCGTGCGTTTTTGGCGCAAGAAAAACCAGACATCGCCCACGTACACAATCTCTACACGCAGATGTCGCCGTCGGTGCTGCCTGTGCTTAAAGAGGCGGGGATTCCGGTGGTGGCAACGGTGCATGATTACGGCATGACGAGTGCCAATTATTCGCTCTACGATGAGCAGGGAATTGATTATCTGGGGACGTGGTGGTCGGTCATTAAACGCAAGGGGCTTAAACATTCGCGTCTGGCAAGTATTGTCGGGGCAACCGTGTTTCAACTCCACGCGTGGATGCATGTGTATGAGCGCAATATTACGCGTATGGTGTTTACGTCTGATTTTGTAAAACGTCTTTTTACCGCCCGTCGTTGGCAGGGAGATAAGGGTGTGGTGCTGCCGTTGCCGTTTGACGTGCAGGATGGATTCATGCGCAAAGGGGCGGGGGAGTACTTCTTTTTTGCGGGACGTTTACATAAAACAAAGGGCGTTCATGTGTTGATCGATGCTGCGCGTCGGACAGGCCTACCCATTAAAATTGCGGGGAGCGGCCCCGGAGAGCGTGTCTTGCACGAGCAAGCAGGTGCTATGACAAACGTGGATTTTTTGGGTCACCTGTCGCACAAAAAAACGTTGGAGTATATGCGGGACGCTCGTGCGGTCGTGGTGCCTTCCGTGTGGCTTGAGCCGTTTGGGTTGGTGGCGTTAGAACCTCAGGCGCTCGGTGTGCCGGTGATCGCCTCAAATATTGGCGGTCTTAAAGAGGTGGTTGTTCATGGTCAAACGGGGTTGTTGGTAGAGCCGGACGATGTAGAACAGCTGGCCATGGCGATGCAACGTTTGTGGGATGATCCAGAAGAGGCACAAAGGCTCGGCGCGATGGGTAAACGTCGTGTGCAAACGCAATACGCCGCAAAGGAGCATCTAGAAAAATTAGAACACCTGTACAACACGCTTGTGGATGGTATCCTTATCTTAAGATAAAGGTAATTATTAGTAGAGAACCTATGCATTCAGTTCCTGGCGCGGAAGCCTCCTTTGAAGATAAAACCAATTTTGTAAGGAAGATAGATAACGCACGTACGTCTGGAGAGATGGCGAGTGTTGAAATGTTCGGTGGACAGGTTCAAGAACAACTCAAGTCAATGAGTTTGGAGATGTTACAGAGGATGATTACCGAGTTTGATGATCAAATGGAGGTAGCAAATGACGAGGAAAAAGATACGCTGTTAGAGTTACGCGATGGAGTAGAGGCATTAATCAAACTCAAACAAGGCCAAGACCTCGAGCTTGTGTTGCGCCCTACAGCTAAGGGATCTATCTTTGAGCTCATGCATGCATTAGAAGGACAGGGCACAGGCAATAACACTGTTGATATCGTCTTGGAACTGTTTGCAAGTGCGGCAGACGCCCTTGCGCTTGCCAAGTATCCTGAAGCCCATAAGGTGCAGCGAAGAAATGAAACAGAGCGCACGCAAGCAGAGATAGACGTGAGACGTGACGAGTTGTTACAGAAAAAGGTTTCTTGACGGGAACAGGTTTAAAAAAGAGCTGATATCAGCTCTTTTTTAAACCTGCTCTCTCCTTCTTTCCTTGTTATTTATCTCCTATTTAGTGTTCCACGCGGCCGGAATCACTTTCGGTTTGCGTGGTGATCGTGTTGATAGTTTTTGTAATGGTTTGACCCGTCCAAACATCGTGTCCTGTTATCCTCACATTGGAAAGTAGTGCCGGCACGGTGCCGATTTGCGCGTTTGAAGGTGTAATGCTGAGGGCGAAACTTGCCGCTGCTACGGTTCCATTGGAGATGGTTGCCGGAAGGGTTCCAACATTCCAAGAGAGAGACGTTCCGTTAGAGATGACACCTGCGCCCTTTGTCACACTTTGTCGATTTACCCACGTCACGTTATTTGCCAGGTCGGCCGTTACAACAACATCGGTAAGATCATTGAACGTATCTTGCACATTCAAGAACGCCCAGTAAATGGTGGCCTCGTTGGCGCGTGGAGGAAGGGGACCACGACCAAGCTGATCGCCAGCACTTGTAAAGTAGCGTGCAAATCCGCCAAGCACCACAGAGGTTGTAAGGAGGCCTGTTGTAGGTTCCCCAATAACGGAGACGGGTTCCTGGGTTTCGTTGAGGACAAAATCGACAATAGGTGTAAACGTCACCTGACGGTTTGTGCCAGACCCAGCGTGTGGCACAAGGTTGACGGTTCTAGATCCAGCCTGCACGGGTGTGTCCAAAGTCCATTCGGGTTGGTTGACAGCTCCTTCTATGTGGAGTTTGACACGTTCGATACCAAGATCGGTTTGGTCTCCCCAGCGAACGGTTACGGTGACTTCTTTGCCTGACGTAAGCGCCGATTTAATTGGATCAATCGAGACGGCAATAGGTGGCGGCACGGTTGAGACGGTTTCTGAAAGTGTGTCTTGTGCAAATCGTTCATCGCCAAACACAAAGGATGGCTCAAAGGTAAACGTCGCTTCTTCATTTGTGTTGAGCGCAAGCGATCCGGTGTAGATGATCACGAGTTCTTCGTTTGGTTCGATAGTAGGTACGATCCACGTTGTATCTTTTCGCTGTTTGAGGGATGTACTTGTGAGCGTAAAATTATTTGGAAATGAGGCGTGAATAGCGGCTTCGGGGAAGGTAAGAGATCCAGTATTCTGCAACGTGATAGATCCACTAAGACGTTGCCCGGATACCAACCGATCGGGGAGTTGTGAATCGATCGTTAGTGCCGAGCGTTGTGGCATAAAACGATAGGTTTGCACACGCGATCCTGTGCGGTTGCCGTCCCATCCGTACCCAAGTGTGGTAGAAAACGTTTGCTCACCTCCCACGTCGCCAAACATAACCCCGTGAATTTTAATCAATCCGTTTGCGCCGGGTGCTAAGTCGCCAATCTCGATCGTGTTGGTGTCCAGATGAAACGCAGGATGATCCACCGTTTGCAATACAAAGTAGGGAGGATAGGCGAGCGTGAGGGTGACATCCTTTAATAATTTTCCACTCTCATTTGTATAACTAATAGCAAGTGTTGAATCTCCGCCGCTCACAACCTCTGTAGGGGCAACTACGGACGTGAGGAGAACGTGCGTTCCCGGGTCGGACCGAAAAAGTGTAAAAGCGATGCCAAGGCTGAGAAGAACGAGAGCGCTCATGGTACCGATATCCAAGAGTCGGTGTTTCCATCCGTGTTTTTCCAAACGTTTTGCAAGGGGAACCGAAAGAAGACGTCCTGGTTGTCGTGCTACGTGAACGCCTGTGCGTGCAAGATGGATGAGGCTATTTTTGTGCGGTGCGGACATAGGTTTGTTGGTTTCCAGACAAGGTAAAGACGTTTGTTGTGAGTCCAATAATTTCTGCAACACCGTCGCCGTCTAAATCAGAAGCGGCCACAGGTACGCCGGTACGTTCATGCACGTCAAAGGCAGCGAATTCTGGGAGGAGTTGTTTACCCGTGCTACTAAAAACGCGAATCATCGGCGCACTCCCATAGCCGGTGCCGGTAACGATATCGGCAATACCGTCGCCTGTTACGTCACCCACCGCAACACTCACGCCTGTGCGTACGTTCTCGTTGTAGGCAAAAAATCCTGGCGAGAGAAGACGACCTTCTTTGCTAAAGACCTGAACTTGCGGTCCACCACCAACGCCAGCACCAGCAATAATCTCATCACGGCCATCACCGTCCATATCTCCAAGGGCTATGTTGACGCCTCCTCGGAATAGGGGATGGAAGGCAAAAAATCCAGGGCTCGTGAGGACACCGTCACCGTTAAAGATGCGAATATGTGGTCCTCCACCGTTCTTAGTACCGGTAACAATATCCACGCGCCCGTCCTTTTCTAAATCTCCAACGGCTAAGTTGATCCCTTGATTATAATTGGGTCCGTAGGGATAAAATTCATGCAGCACGACACCATTGCTGGCGTGAATGCGTACCTTGCTGTTGTTGGCACTAATAATCTCCGGATTTCCATCACCGTCAATATCGTATTCAACAATTGTATCGCCGCCAAGCGTGGCACCCGTGTAGGTAAAAAATCCGGTGCGCTTACGTTCGCCGCGTGTGTTAAAGATGCGCACAAACGATCCGTTGAGGTACTGCGATCCCAACAATTCTTCCACAGGACGAATGAGGACGACACCATCTTGTGGGGGAATCGTTACTTGTGTCACGATCCGGCCGTCATTGACAGATCGATCTTGTGATCCATTGATTTTTTCGAACTCATTTCCGAGCTGCACCGTTTGCGGTTGATCGGTGGAATTTACGAGGGCTTTACCCGCCTGAAAATCGCGCGACCATACGCTTGGTTGAATGGCTGTGCTTCGTGGATGAAGTATATCCTTTGGCGGATCAATATAGCGACCAAGAAACGTCTCATATTCATCAAACGGCCAGAACTGTTGATAGTTGGACTCACTCATATCGTATCCATAGTAGGCACCAGCAATAAGGGCACTGGTAAGTCCAAATCGGAATTGTTTGTAATCAATTACTCCCGTACCGCCGGTGTTGCTGCTTAAAAAGAAGACGTCAGGATTTGTATTAGAAGTTTGATTCCGTAAAAGATTTTTCATGCTATCCACCCATGTACCATTGCCTTCCCAGGGGGTAGGAAACGATTCAAACATGCGGCCGTTGACGTAGGGCTGGAATGCGTCCTCAGAACTCCCGTTGGTAATGAGGACAGCGTCAGGTCCCAGAGCGGATCGCGCGCGAGAAAATAAATCCACATAGCCGTCTTTCCACGCACGATCCGCAACGGCGGCCGAATCTGCCTGACCGTTTTGATCCAGATCAACGTCACCCATCCAAGAGACGGAGGAAGCGACTTCGTCCATAAAAATTCCATCCCAATAGTCACTATCCCAAACGGACGTCTCTACGTAGTTGAGCCATGCGTCGCGATAGGCTCTGTTGCCGATATTGTAGGCGGAGGTGGATGGCCAGATGGAACGCTGCGCGCCGTTTGGCTGCTGCAGCTCCATAGAAGGGGACAGCGTATTTTTTAATGTGAGGTGTAGCTGGTCGTTCCAGTATTTGTTGTTGTAACTCACTGTGGGAACGTAGGCGAGAATGACAATGTTGGGATTAATCGTGCGCAGTCTATCTGCAACGCCCGGGTTAAAAATCTGAGCCTCCGCAGGAAGGACAAGAAGGTCGTAGCGCGCAAGCTGTGGAATGAGCTCGTCTTTCAGGTCCGTACCCGCAACAAGATATTGGTTGCCACTGCGAACAAAATTATCTAATCTGACGGTAGCGGCGCGAGCGGGAGTTTGAATAAAAAAGAGGCTTGCCACCAAACAAGGGAGAGCAACAATAATTCCGATGTTGTTGTGTCTCATACGATTGGTTCGTCACCACTTGGAGTATGAGGCGAATAAAGCTTATTGCGAATCTTCCATTGATCCACATATTGACCAATGCCTTTTGCCGCTAATTTGTTGCGGGTGGTAGGTCTCTGTTGTGACCACTTTACCAAACTTTCAAAATTAATTTTGTAACGACCCTGCACGACGATGTAGGTGAGTTCTTCATCGGTGAGTGCACGACGCACAGTGCGCTGACTGACGCCAAAAAGTCGGGCGGCTTCTGAAACGGATACGCGAACGATTGAGGGGGTCTCCATATTGCGTTATAATGTCAACAACATTGTAGACAAAGCAGCGCTATTCGTCAAGCAAATGCTTGACAAAAAGGCGTATTTGGCTTAGGTTGGTACATATTAGGTTGGGTGTAACGATTTGTAACGATTTCCGACTACATACATGAACAGGATACGAGAACAATTTCTTCTTCACCGTATTCGCTCCCTGCAAGACGCACAGGCGTATGCAGAGCTTTATGACGCGTATCTCCAGCGTATCTATCGTTTTATCTACTTTAAAGTAGGATCAAAGCAGGATGCGGAGGAGCTTACCGCTGAGGTTTTTCTTGGAGCGTGGACGTATCTTTGTCAGGAAGCTGTTTCCAATATCAATGCGCTTCTCTATAAAATGGCGCGCAATAAGCTGGCGGATTTCTATCGGACAAAGAAAGAAGACGTGGATCTGATCGCGGCCGTCAATATAGATGATGGCACAGATACGGAAGCAGACGCAGATGTCTCGGCAGCCCATAGAGAGGTGGTTGCGGCGCTTAAGCGTCTTCATAGTGAATACGCACAGATTGTTTCCATGCGGTACTTGGATCAACTCGAAATTGCGGAAATTGCTCAGGCGCTTGGAAAGACCCGCAACAATATACGGGTGACGTTACATCGAGCAATGGCGGCTCTCAAGACACAGATGACCATTCAAGAACATGCAAAATCAACTTCACAACCTATTGACAGAGATCAAGGATAGCTCGCACGCAGGTCGTGTGGATGGTTCTTTTTCTGCGTCTTTACGCGAGAAGATTTTGCAACAAGGTGTTCAATCAATAATAACAACCCAACCACGCCCAATGGCGATGGTTGATTTTCTTATCCGCATTCCGGGCGAACTAACGGATATGGTTGCACGACCCGTCGCGTTGGCGAGCCTCCTTATGGCAATGGTACTGGGCGGATGGATCACGGGTGTAAATGCATCGTTAAGCACGGTCCCAGGTGACGCGCTTTACGGAATTAAATTGGTGAGTGAGCAAGCACAGCTTTCTCTTGCCTCGTCCAACACCCGCGCAAAACTACACGATGAATTTGCTTCACGACGATTATCGGAGGTGGAACGACTGATTCATTCGGGTGCGCCGACGTCTGATGGTCGTGTGCAAACGGCATTAGATGGATTTCAAAAACAAATGGACGGTGTTGAAGAGAGTCTCGGAAAGGTGCAAGACGCAACGCAGTCTGTAGAGCTTGCACGTATCATTGATAAAAAGTCGGAGGAACTAGAGGTGGTCCTGGAGCTCACGGCTGCCGTGCAAGATAGTGCGGCACATGATGCGGTTGCAGGTAATGTGACAAAGACAGAAGAGGTGCAGGGTCAAGTTGTAGAAACCCTTGCGGGACAGGTGGATGATTCTCAAGTGACGCGGTTAGAACTGCAACGTCGGTATTCGGATGAGGTGCGCGATATGAGTACACGGTCTGCCTTGCTCGTTGAGCGAATCGATCGAATCGAACATGTCCTTGCAAGCCGAGAAACAACGCGTCAAGACTTTAATGCCAATCAGCTACGGTACCAGGCAACGCAAATCGATCTCGTAGAATCACAATCCCTGGCGGCGCGCGATATTTATCCAGAAGCATTTAAGCTCCTTGCAAACGAACGTATTCGCCTACGAGGTATTGCAGATCAACTGCTCCAGATAGAAATCGCTTTAAGTGCACCGGAGTCGATTCCTGCAACAGATCAAACAGACGATCAAACGTCAGAGGAGAATACAGCGCAGACAGCTCCCGATACACAAACGGTTGAATAGCGTCTCACGTGCTGCTCTTAAAAGAGTAGTCGTGAGATGAACATTCATCTCAGCGTGTGTATCACTTCTAATCCACGTAATACTGAAAGGTCGAGACCCTCGGGTCGTGTTGCGCCAATTTACTCAGCCGGTTCGCCCTTCGGCGGACCACGATACAAGAAAATAGTTTTTATGACGACAAACGTCAGTTTGTTTAAGCGTACGTTTACGTTCGCTGTTGTAGCTATGACCATCTTGTGGACAGTTGCGGCTGGTATCACTCCTTTGATTACCAATGCTCAAGTTAGCCTCTCATCAGGTGACTTGGTTCGCGGCTCTTCCTTCTCGACGGTTTATTACTACGACGGTAACGGACGCTACACGTACCCAAATGAGAATATCTTTTTCTCATGGCACACGAACTTCAATAACGTGATGACGATCTCTGATTCACAGCTTGCCGGTATCCCTCTTGAGGGAAACGTGATGCAGCGCCCAGGTTCTGAATGGATCAAGATCACTTCAGACAACAAGGTGTACGCTGTATCTCCAGATGGAGTTCTCCACTGGATCGAATCAGAGGCTGTTGCATCTGCTCTCTACGGAGGCGCAGGTTGGAACACCAACATCCAGGACATCGCTGATGTCTTCTTTGCAGACTATTCAACAGGTGCGTCTCTCATGAGCGCAAGTAACTTGTTTAATGGCGCACTCGTTTCCTCAAACGGTACAACTTACCTTATGTGGGACGGTGCTCTTCGAACAGTGAGCTCTGCTGGAATGTCCGCAAACGGTTTGCAAAGCAAACACGTGTTGAACACAACCGTGGATGTTTCTGGACTCTCCATGGGATCAGCTTTGAATGCAATGAGCGCAGAAATTTCTGACGTTTCGCAGCAAGCTGTTGGCGACGGTAACGTTGCTGTTGGAGACCTCACCGTGTCTGTTGCATCTAGTACACCAGCTGGCGCTACGCTTCCAGATGGTGCAACAGGTGTCAGCATGACCACATGGAAGTTCTCCGGATCCGGAACGGTTAACTCTGTTGTTGTAAACCTTAATGGAATCAACGCAGCTTCCGACATTAGCAATGTGTACCTTTATGAGGGAAGCACACGTTTGACAGACTCACGTTCCGTCAACAGTGCAACTCGTGAGGCAACATTTAGCAACGTAGGCTGGGACGTAAGCGGATCAGGCTACTTGACACTTGTTGCTGAATTGAGCACAGGTGCTGCAGGTGGCGAAACCGTATCCTTCGGAATCGCAAGTGCATCTGCTATTGGATCTACGGCAACAGTTGGAGGAAGCTTCCCATTAAACGGAAACACCTTCAGCCTTTCTGCAAACGATGCAGGAACCGTAACCATTACCAAGTCAGGAACAATCACAAACCCAGCGATCGGGCAGAACGATGCTACGATCAGCAAGTTTAAGATTGCGGCTGCAACGGAAGGTGCGGTTATCTCATCCTTCCGTTTAAAGGTGGACAATGCGGCTGACCATGACGATTACCGTCTTTGGAACGGCGCAACACAAATCGGAACCGGTGTTTTTGCTGGTAGCGATGTTGTGGACTTCACCCTTCCTTCTGCTCTTTCTATCGCCAAGGGAAACAGTGATATTCTCACCGTGACCGCGGACGTTGGTGGACAGAAGTCCGATGCGTTAAAAGTGTACATCGATAACGATGCAGACTTCCGCGCAATTGGAAGTAGCTTTGGCTATGGAATGATTGTTGTTCGAACCACCTTTGATGGTGATTCTTGTACAACAACAGCAGGTGAGTGTTCTTACAGTGCGGTTCAAGGTGGAGACATGACGGTGACCATGAATGGTCCATCGTCAGGTGATGTAGGTGTTGGCGCAAAGGATGTAACCCTTATGGCCTTTACCGTCACTGCATCTCAAGACCTTACCATCAAGGATTTCCCAATCCGTGTTGGAGCCGATGACGAAGCTTCTCCTGATGGAGACCCTCTCGACGGTGGAACCGGAGCAGCAGCAGATGATGCAGACGGACTCTACAAGGGTACGGCAACAGCGGAAGCGAACATTCAAGATATTAAGATCGTGGATGCAAACACAGGTGTTGTTCTTTGGGGACCAAAAGAGGTTGCCGCAGACACCACCGTTGCCTTGGATGCTATCCAAACATTGACCTTTACAGAAGATTTGAGTATGACCGCTGGTCAGTCATTGGATCTTCTGATTACAGCAGATATCAGCACGAATGCGACATCTGGTGAGGTCTTTGGTGTCTTAATCGACATGGATGGATCAAGCGGAACATTGACTGTGGAAGACTCAAATGGAGACGCGCTTACAGCTGGAACCAATATCCTCCCATCCGGAGATATCAATGGTAACAACTTTACCGTCTCTACACCTACCTTGGCTATTGCTCTTGCAAGCTCCCCAACATCGTTTACAACGGTACAAGGAACAAGCGGAGTAACATTGGCTAAGTTCACCACAACGGCAGGATCTGCTTCAGACATGCTCGTAAGCGGAGTTACCTTCGATCTTTACGGCGATGATGATGGATCTGGTGCCTTTACGGTTGGTGGAGCAACAAACGCACAAGTTGAGGACTTTATTAGCACCTGTTCTCTCTACGACGGTGCCGGTGGCCTGATTGCAGGTCCGGAAACACCAACGTCCAGCGGAGCAGCGCTTGTCTTTGACAGCTTTGCTTGGACCATCGGAGCTGGAGTTGTAGAGAACATGCAAGTGGTATGTAACCTCGCAAATCCATCAGAAACAACAACAACCTTCCTTGCAGTGGATATCGACGATACGGCTGCGCAAGTGACGGTTGAGGATGCGGACGGAACATCTCGCGACGCAACGGCAGATAGCCCTAACGCCGCCGATGATGGTGGTGCTCCAACGGTTGCTGTAACTGTAGCGGCTGCCGGATCATTGGCGGTTTCTCTTGACAGCTCTTCACCAGATGAGGCTTACTTGATGGCCGGTACCTCAGATAACTGGGTATCCAGCTTCCGTATCGAGGCAACAAACGAAGCCTTTACAATTGACACGATCTCGTTCGACGAGACACAAGGAGCTGTTGATGGTGGCGCAGCAACTGTGTATGCAAACAACGTTGCTTCTGTTGGAATCAGCTACACAAATGAAGCTGGAAACACAGAGACAAAGACCGCGTACATGAGTGCGGGTGTTGCGAAGTTTGCAGGTACGGCTATTTACGTAAATCCTGAGCAGGCAGCAGTTGTGGATGTTTACGTAAACGTTCCTATGATTGATCGTACATCTGGCGGATCTGCTACATCTGGTGAGCGCATTGCGCTTTCCTTCACGAATGCAGATGGATCTGGTACAGAAAACTTCCGTGCCGTTGGTATAGGATCCGGTACAACATTGAACGAAGGTTCATCAGGCATTGCAGATGTATCTGCAAATATGATGCACATTGTTGAGACGTATCCTACGATTGCATTGCACGCATCCAGCCCATCTGGAGCTTCCGTGCCAGGAAACAATGAAGTATTGCGCTTCACAGTTTCTGCAGCCGGAAATGAGGACGTGGTTCTCTCCGAGATCGTCTTCAAGGTAACAACGACAGATAATGGTGCAAGCAACTGGGATTACTGTGATAGTACACCTGGTTCTACAACTGCCGGCTTGATTGTTCCAAGTGAGTTAAGCTTCTTTGATGCGTCAAACACGTCCAGCGATTTGGACAATTCAGGCGCTGATTGGACCATGCTTGACACGGCAGGAAACGACTGTGATGGCACGACGCCAGAACAGATCGGCTTCATGCAATTGGAGCTCACGACACCTCGTGTGATCTCTGCAGGAACCACCAAGACCTTCATCTTGAAGTTGGATACAACCGGTGCTTCCTCTTCCGCTGACGATGCAATCCGCATCGACATCCCTGAGGATCCTATCGTTGCTGTAACCGCCTTCTTGACTGCAACGAACGTTGTTACAACTCTTGTCAATACTCTTGCAGACAAGACATTCGATATCGCTTCTGCCAACCCATTTGGTCGTGGAGACATCGTTTGTATAGAGGATGACACGAGTGGCTCACCGGATTGTAATGCAACCAACGAAAAGGTAATGGTTCAAGGTGTATCATCGCTTGACTTCTATGTTCAGCGTGGATACCTTGGAACAACAGCCGATGTCTCGATTGCTGCACTTTCTGAGCTTTCGTACTTGCCATCTTCCTTTGTCTGGTTCGATGACGGTGATACCACCCCATTGAGCACAGCCGCAGAAGAGGCAGTAAAGGGTTCATACTTGGTACCTGGTCTTCCACTTACTGGAGGAACATTGGTCTTCTAAGTCAAACTCTGACACAAAAAACACCCCTCTCGGGGTGTTTTTTGTTGACGAAACAAACCTGATTCGCTATAGTTTCCCTACTATGAAAGGACGAACACGTTTGGGCATTATCTTGGTGGGGCTTGCGATTATCGTAGGTATTGGTTGGCAGTGGACGCGTGACAGTAACTCGATCTCATTTAATACCTATCCAGGGCTTGTAAATAGCGAGTCGTTGGATATCCCGGAGGATGTGCGCGCACAGTGGGAGGTACAACTCAATACGGGCGTTGCGATCTTGGAGACGGAACCGGACAATTTGGGTGTGTTACAATCGTTGGCGGTGATTCAAGAATCGCTTGGAGAATACGCTATCGCGCGCCGTTACATTGAACGCTACATGGAGATTAACGCCATGAACCCTGCGTCGTGGACTATTTTGGGCGACATTGCACTCCGCATGGAAGACTACAAGACCGCTGAGGCGGCCTTTGTAAAAGCGTTGTCGCTTGTCCCTAATGAGCAAGGATACTTTAAACTCGAGGCTCTTTGGCGTGCACAGTTTCCGGATCGCTACGCTGACATCGAGACCATGTATCAGGAGGCGATTCAGCTGGATCGTCAACGACCAAGCTACATGACACGCCTTGCTCGTTGGTACGCTGAGCAAGAACGTTGGCAAGAGGCCGTGGATCATATGGCGATCGTTGCGCAATTGCAGCCAGACGAGACAGGTGTGGCAACAGAACTTGCGGAATACAAATCCCATCTTAAGTAGAGAAAACCCCGGGCCTTTGCCTGGGGTTTTTGCTTGCGGTTAAAATAAACGATCATCCACAGGGGAGAGGGGTCGTGTTATACTGTAGCCATGTTTAAACGAATCCTTGTCGGTTTTCTCGCCTTTACCACGGTTGTTCCGTGGTCTTTTGCGTTCGCGCGGACATCCAACGATCCGCTGGTAGAAAATCAATGGTATCTGGATCAAACGCACACGCAAGAGGCGTGGAACTCCACCGTGGGTGGAGAGGTTGTTGTTGCGGTATTGGACACGGGAATGGATATTCAACACGAGGATTTACGGGGTAATATTTTTCTCAATACGGGTGAGATCGCAGGCGATGGAATTGATAACGACGGGAACGGGTTTATTGACGACGTCCATGGCTGGGATTTTTTCCATAACGACAGCGACCCCTCAACGGCTAACTTGGCATCTGGTTTTACGGCGGGGGCGCACCACGCCACTATTGTTGCGGGTGTGATTGGTGCGGTTGGAAACAACGCGCTCGGTGTAACGGGAATCAACTGGCATGTAAAGATTTTACCTGTGCAGGTGTTGTCGGCCGAAGGAGATGGATCGATTGTCGATATCATTGATGGGATTGATTATGCCGTTGCCATGGGGGCGGATGTGATTAACCTGAGTTTTGTTGGAAACCAAACGTCGTCCACGCTCGATCGTGCTCTGCAACGTGCCTATGATGCGAATGTGATTGTTGTGACGGCCATGGGAAACGAAAATCAAGATCTTGATATTAATCCGCTCTATCCCGTTTGCTCGTCTGGTTTGCAGGTGGACAATGTAACGATCGGCGTCGTGGCGACGGACAGGGCGGATCGACGTGCTTCTTTCTCCAATTATGGACGCAGCTGTGCGGATGTGGCGGCCCCAGGTATTGATATTTACACAACGCAGGCTTCCGATTTGGCGGCGGCCTATGGAGGAGGATGGAATGGGACGTCGTTAGCAGCTCCAATTATTTCTGGTGCAGCTGCACTTGCACGATCTTTGTACCCAAACATGACACCGGATGAATTGCGCATTGGGCTACAGCTGTCCGTGGACCCCGTTTTAGGTGACGCTCCAAGCAGACAGGCGGGAGCTATGGGGACAGGCCGCGCAAACATTGCCCGTTTGCTCACCGTTTTGCCGGCTTTGGTAAAGAATCAAACCGTTCAAGCGCCTGTTGTCGAGGAACCAGTCGCGGAACCCGTTGCGAATCCGGTTGCGCAAGATCCTACCTTGTACGATCGACCTCTTGCGATTGGAGCCGTTCAAAAGAATCTTCCATACATTTCTGTTGCACGTAGCTCTGAGAGCGATGTGGATTGGCTAGCCTACAATGAAGGATTCACGGGAGGCGTTAATATCGCTGTAGGACAATTAGATGGCGCTGGCCGGTATGAGATTGTTACAGTCCCGGGCCCGGGTGGTGGTCCGCATGTGCGTATTTTTGATGAAATTGGGGCACTTGTGAGCCAGTTCTTTGCGTTTGATGCATCTATGACCAAGGGCTTGCAAGTCGCAACGGGTGACATGAATGGTGATGGGACGGAAGAAATCCTCGTGGCTGCAGGTGGGGCACAATCGGAGGTCCGTATCTTTTCTCTGACGGGCGAGCGTATTGGGACGATTCAAACTCAAAACGTGGTGGGTGACCTGCGCATTGCCACGGGGGACATGAACGGAGATGGCGTTGATGATCTTATTACGTCGCAAGGTGTAGGATCAGAACCAATTGTGACAGTCTACAAAACAAACGGCGCGCAACTCGCCCAGTTTCCCGTGTATGGCTTAACGATGGATCGAGGGGTGTATGTTACAACCGTGTTATACAATGGTCGGGATGTGATTGTCACGGGAACGCAGGATGGAGCAGGCCCTCAGGTGCGTATCTTTAATACTATTGGCGCGCTTGTGAATCAGTTCTTTGCCTTTGACGCAACCAATCGCGACGGTGTGCGTGTAGCGGGTTGGCAGCCGTATGTGGGAGGAGAAGCGTATATTGTGACGTCGGGCATGGCGGACCAGCAACCGGAGTTACGTATGTACACCGTGCAAGGGGAGCTGGTCGGTTCAACAAGTGATCTGAGTCCGTTTATAGATCGTGTTACACTAGGAGCAGGAACCTAAACTATGTCTAAACCTATTTTTGAAAAGAAGAATGTGCTTGTTACTGGCGGTGCCGGATTTATTGGTTCGCATTTGTGCGAAGATCTGATTCAATCAGGTGCGCGTGTGATTTGTGTGGATGATTTTTCTTCGAGTATCGAGCGGAATATCGACATGTTGCTCAAGCATCCAGATTTTCAATTTATTAAGGCGGACATTACGCAGCCGTTGAATTTGGAGTCGTTTCCCGAGTTGGAGGCGTACAAGATTCCGTTCCAAGGTATTCAGGAGATTTACCACCTGGCGTGCCCAACGGCGATCAGGCGGTTTGATGCGATGAAAGTGCATACACTTAAGACCAATAGTATTGGAACCTTGCAAGTCCTGGATATTGCTGAGAAGTACGATGCGCGCGTCGTGTTTACATCGAGCTCGGTGGTGTACGGCGGCCGATCAGAAGGCTCACTCTTTTTTGAGGAGTCGCATGAGGGCATCGTGGACCATCTTTCACCACGTTCTGTGTACGACGAAGGAAAACGATTTGCAGAATCCTCCTGTGTGGCGTACCTACAATCTCGTAGCGTAGATGTGCGTATTGCGCGTATTTTCCGCACCTATGGCCCACGGATGCCGTTGTTTGACGGACATCTAATCCCGGACTTCATTATTGATGCATTAGAGGGAAAACCGCTTACTATTTATGGTGATGAGCATTTTAAGACGTCCCTTGTCTATGTTGACGACATTGTGGATGGTCTGGTAAAACTCATGGAGATTGATCAAGACCCGGGTCCGATCAACCTTGGAAGTGATGTGGATATGCTAATGGTGGATGTGGCAAATACCATTGTTCATCTCACCCAATCGTCGTCTCAAGTTACGTTTGCGCCTGCTCTGCCGTTTTTGACCGAGCTGGGTCTTCCGCGGATTCAAAAAGCGCGCGATGTGTTGGGCTGGCTCCCGTTGGTGCGGTTAGAGGAGGGATTGCGAGAGACAATGGAAGACGTACGCGCCAACCGGATTTTGCTCTCTAACTTGTATAAAGATAAAACCTAACATGCATATTGCTGTTATCCCAGCGTTTAATGAAGCAACTCAGATTGCCGAGGTGATTCAAAACACGTCGGCGTTTGTTGATTGTGTGGTGGTGGTGGACGATGGTTCACGCGATAACACGGCACAGGTGGCCAGAGATGCAGGTGCGATTGTGGTGCAACACCCCATTAATCGAGGGCTTGGCGCAACACTTGGCACAGGCATTAAGGCTGCGCGCGCATTGGGTGGCGAGGTGATTATTACTCTGGATGCGGATGGTCAGCACCTACCGTCAGAAATTCCTTTATTTATTGAGGCAATCAAGAATGGCTACGATGCCGTTTTGGGATCGCGTATGTTGGAGCTTAAAGGAAACATGCCATTTAAACGACGTGTGTATCAACGTATTGGAAACCTGCTTACCTACACGCTATTTGGATTATTTGTAAGTGACAGCCAGAGTGGATTCCGTGCGTTTTCTGGTGCGGCGGCGGATGTGTTGGAGATCCGCACAGACCGAATGGAAGTGTCGTCTGAGATTGTGAGTGAGATTCGTCGTAAGCAGTTCTCGTGGACAGAAGTTCCGATTACCGCTATTTACACGGACTACTCCATGAGTAAAGGGCAAAGTTTTGGTGTTGGTGTTAAGACGGCCATGAAGCTTATTCTTCACCGACTCAAGTCATGACCTTTTCTGCGATTCAACTGTTGATTGTGGTTTTTGCCGCGTTTGCCATTACACGTGTCGTGATTCGGTCACGTGCACGAGACATTCCGCTTGTTTGGGCGCTTGTCTGGATCGTTCTTTGGCTGGGCGCTGCGGTGGTGAGTGTATTACCACAAACCACAGACTTGCTTGCCGCGCGCGTGGGAATTGGTCGTGGAGCGGACCTGCTCGTTTACGTTTCCATTCTTGCGTTGTTCTATTTGGTGTTTCGGCTTGTGGTAAAAATTGAGACCATGCAGCAGGAGATCACAAAACTTGTGCGCTCTCTTGCTCTCAAAGACCTAAAGAAAAAATAGCGAGTCGTCGCTCGCGTTTTTGTTCTATTGATTATGAAACTCCTCCATATTGTTTCCAGCTACCCGCCGTACAAGGGAGGGATGGGTAACGTTGTGTTTGAGGAAGCACGAGAACTGGCTGCGCGCGGGCATGAAGTGCACGTGGCGACGATCACCTATCCTGGGATCCCAGAATTTCATGGGGAAGAGGATGGAATTATAGTGCATCGATTTCCGGCACAAGTTCGTTGGACACGCACAGGACTGTCTGTTGGAGTTGAGGCAATGATGCACGATCCATCCTTTGATGCGGTTCATCTGCACGCACCGTTTTTTGGTGTGCAAGAGCTTGCGGTGTTCCGTATGTGGTTTGGATGGAGGCCACAGAATCTGATCATCACCTATCACATGGACGTGGTGGCGGGTGGGTTGATTGGCGTTGTGACGGCTTTGTATCGTCGATTGTTTTTAAAAACGTTGTTGACCAAAGCGCGATCGATTGTCGTTGCCTCTATGGACTATGCAACCGGGAGTTGGTTATCTTCATTCTGGCAGGTCGTGGAACCGAAGGTGATGGAGATTCCGTTTGGCGTGGATACGGCACGATTTTACCCAGAAGAAAACCCTGCACGTTCACAGGTGCAGCTCATGTTTCTTGGAGGGTTGGATAAGAATCATTATTTTAAAGGATTGGGTGTGTTAATCAATGCATTGGAACAGCTTCAAGACCGATCCGATTGGAAGTTGCTGGTGGTGGGAGACGGTGACCTGCGTGCAGGGTATGAACAGCAGGTAAAAGATGCGGGAATAGCAGGTCGTATCACGTTTCTTGGTCATGCGATTGGGGAGGCGGAGCGCTTGTATCGAGAGTCAGACGTATTTGTGTTTCCGTCGACGGACAGATCTGAGGCGTTTGGGTTGGTGGCGCTAGAGGCACAGGCAAGTGGAACACCGGTGGTTGCCTCAGACCTCGCAGGGGTACGCACGGTTGTCGTTGATTATAAAACGGGGTTATTGGTTCCGCCAATGAATGTCTCTGCGTTGGCAACGGCGATTGCTTGGATGATCGATCATTCCGAGGTACGAGCCTCTATGGGCAAGGCGGCGCGAGAACGCGTGGAATCCTTCTTTACATGGGAGAAGCATGTGAGCGACTTGGTGAAAGTCTATGAACAACAAACGCACAAACGATAGCCTATGCGCATACTCATGCTTTCCAATTTATATGCGCCTGAGGCGCGCGGGGGTGCAGAATCCATTGTAAAACTCACGGCCGAGGAGTTGGTGCGCCAAGGACATGCAGTAACCGTGTTGACCACGACCGCAGAGACTGGTGAGGAGCTCAAGGAAACCCTGGTGGAAGGTGTAACGGTTTGTCGCTACCATCCGCCATTGCCCTATCACATTTTAGAAGACGCGCAGCAACCACTGTGGTGCCGACTCCTGTGGCATGCGAGGGATATCTGGCCGTTTGGACGTTCGGGAAAGATTGTGAAACAAATTATTGAACAAGTAAAACCAGACGTTATCCTATCGCACAACCTGCGAGGTATGGGGATGTCTGCGGTGCGTGGAGTTAAGCATTCTCGCGTGCGATGGATTCATGTTTTGCACGATGTGCAGCTGTTGGTTCCAAGTGGCCTATGGTGGTTGGATCGTGCGCCTCTTTGGCAACGAGGCTTTGTGGCAGTGCCGTATCAATGGTGGATGCGGTGGGTGATGGGGTCGCCAACGCTTGTTGTGGGTCCGACACATTTTATTGTGGATCGTCATAAACAATCGGGATTCTTTTTTAAATCAGAGGTGCGGATTCTACAAAATCCTATTGCGGACTTGGAGGCCATACAATCCTATACACGTCATTCCCGTACCACGCAGAAAGCGCTTCGACTTCTTTTTGTTGGTCAATTAGAAGCACATAAAGGCCTCGCCTCTGTGCTCGGGGCGTTGCAACATCCCTTTGATCGACCAATCCAATTAACTATTATTGGAGACGGATCGCAGTTGATTGCCTTGGAAGAACAATCATTGCAGACTGCAGAGAATGTCTCTGTGACATTTTTGGGAAAAGTCTCTCATACAACCGTTCTTGCACGTATGCAGGAAGCGGATGCGTTTGTATTTCCCTCGGTGGCCATTGAGAACTGTCCAGGTGTTATATTAGAGGCAAATGCGTTGGGGTTGCCCGTGATTGGGGCAGAGCAGGGAGGCGTGCCAGAGTTGATTCATCCCTCCGGACTCTTTGAACCAGGAAACGTACGCGCAATCGCGCAAGCAATTTACGACGTCGCGCAGGGGCATGTGTTGTGTGTGGAAGATTTTTCTGCCGTGGAAGTGGGGGCGTACGTTCAGCGGTTGCTCGTTTGAAAATCAAACTTGATCAGAGATCTATAACTTCTATGAAACGTTCTGCAACACGTTGTTTGAGTTGGATCGGACTCGCACTTGTCCTCGTGAGTCCTCAAGTGGTTTACGCTCTTCCACCACCGGATTTTATTTTTGGGTTTGGTTCGCAGTTTATGCAACTATTCTCCTTTGTCGTTTTAGTCGTGGGAGTCATGGCTAGTGCCATGTTGCGTGGGTCGACACATCTGTACTATGTGTTGCGCCGTCATAAAATACAATTTGCTCTTGGTGTTCTTGTGGTGATACTAATCTCTCTCTTAGCGGCGTTTGTGATGAACCGTATGTTGTTTTATCGTGCACAGGACAAATACACACAGGAGGTACGTCAATCATTAGAGGATAGAATTGATGCAAACGATGTTGTGCCCGCTGCTCCAACGCCTCAAATAACGTACCTGGAAGCACATCCAGATATGCCGCTTGTTCTCTCGAATGAATCCTTCGCAGCGGTTGATTTAAACCAAGTGTTTGTTCTTGATGCACGCGAGGATGAGGAATACGAGATTGGACGATTCCCAAAGAGTACGCATGTGCGTTTTGCAGATTTACTTGCCGGTGCCTGGACAGAATTACCAACAGACAAAGAGATTGTGGTGCTGTGCTGGTCGGGAATTCGCGGAGAGGAGGTGACGTCGTTTTTGCGGACCAAGGGGCTCGCGACTCGTTATCTGAAAGAAGGCGCCGACGGGTGGGTACGATTTGGTGGTCTGTGGGATGGTGAAATTGCGTTTTCTCACGTGTATTCGCAGGAACGGTATTCTCGCACCTATACAACAAGTGACGTGCGCGCACTCGTTGCGACGGGCGCTCTACTCGTGGATGCGCGTGAGGAGGAATCGTTTGTACGCAGTGGAATTGCAGGCAGTATTCACATCACGTCTATCTTTACGCCAACGGCTGCCATGGATTCGCTGCTTGATCGCGTACCACCTCGCTCGACCGTGATTACGGTGTGTGATGATTTTGTCAGTTGCTTTGATGCAAAGATCGTTGGCATTAAATTAGAACAACGTGGTCACCTATTTCTTGGTCGCTATGCCGCCCCGTATGAATACTAAGCAATTTGGAGGGAAGACAACGACACTTGTTCAGCTCCAGGATGCGGGGTTTTGTGTACCGCCGTTTGTGGCGTTTTCGTGTCAGGAGATTCAACGGCTCTCCGTGGAGATAATGGCACGGCGCGTGGTAGACCAACTCCCAGGGGTCCATTACGCGGTGCGATCGAGCGCGCTTACAGAAGATACGGCGCAGAGCTCGCAGGCGGGTCAGTTTTTGACGCGATTAGATGTCTCCGTCAATCATTTGGCAGTCGTTATACAGGAAGTGTTGGAGGACGCTCGGAAACAACTTGCGTCCATGGATCAATTTTCTTTGCTTGTGATGGAATTTATTGAGCCGGATTTGGCAGGCGTTGTGTTTACGCGCCATCCAATAGAGGGCCGAGAGATGATTGTGGAATGGACACGGGGCCGCGGAGATGCGGTTGTGTCGGGCACCAAACATGTGGAACGGTCTCTTTGTTATCGATCGCATGTGGACCAACAGATGGCGTTTCCAGAAATGCAAACCTTACTCCAGCAAGCAATCAAGATCGAACAACGACTTGGAAAACCGCAAGATATTGAATGGCTGATTAAAGATCACCAAGTGTTTTTTGTTCAATCACGTCCAATCACGACTTTGGCAGAGGACCAGACGCGCGCAAGTGTTTTTTTGGATCAAACATTACCAAAGACACCTTTCTATTTTGAAAAAACAGAGGTATGCGAAGTTGCACCAACGCCATCGGATGAGACGTTTGCCTTGCTGCAATCGCTATATGCCGAGGGTGGACCGGTGCAGCACGCCTATACCGATCTTGGAATTAATTTTACAGACACACAGTTTTTGTGTCGTATTGGCGGACAACTTTATGTAGATCGCGAGAAGGAATTACACAGTCTTTTGCCGGCGTACTCTTATCTCTCCACGAATACCTACACACCTAAACCGGTTACGTTTAAGGGGATTATGCGTACGTGGAAGAATCAGCGCAAGCTTGCAGGACTGCGATTTAATGTATCGGATCTTTATAACCAGATTCGAGATCGACTTGCAGAACCCGGTGAGGATCTGTTTGCCGATTATGAGCTGATTTTCCTGTTGAATTTAGCCGCGGAGCAGATGATGCAGCAATTGCGCCGTGCGTTGCCAGAAGATGTGTCCGTGGCAGGCGCACTCGGCATGGAAACAACGGTACCAGTGATGCCTCGTCTGATCCCGCCCGTGGGGTGCGTAGGAAATGGATTGGATCTACAGGATACGTCTGCGTTTAGAGAGGTCTCGTTTGGGTTACCAACAGAGCAACTTCTGCCAGGCGTCTCGGAAGATGACGTTGCTCATGCACAAGAAACATCTCGATTACGTGAGTATGGAAGGTGGTTGGTGGTATGGCATCTGTCAAAACAACGACGACAGCAGGTAATGCAGGAGGTGTTTGACGTGGCCTTACCTCGCGTATTAACAGATCGACCGATGGTGCGTCAACAGGAAGCTTTGGGTGTTTCTGCGGGGCAGGCGACGGGGGTTTTGGTTACCGAGGAAACGATCGATACAATGGAGGGAGATAAAATTTTATTTGTCGAAGCACTGACGCCGCAATTGGTCGCGTATGCTGATCGTGTAAAAGGAATTATTTCTGACACGGGAGGAACGTTGTCACATTTTGCAATCCTGGCGCGAGAAATGGGACTACCGGTGATTGTGCACGTTGCAAAACAGACGTTGACGTTTGGGTCGATTGTCTCAATAAACGGGTCAACGGGAGAAATAAGAAAAGAATAAGAACGCAAAAACGTGTCTTATTGTTATCGCGAATAGATAAAGACGGTTGTTGCACCATTGTCGATCTGAAACCAGGTGTCGGTGGAAAGTTTTGCACGTTCAAAGGCGCGTTCAGAAGACCACCAGTAGTCGTTGATCACAAAATAAAGACGGTCCACACCGGCAATATCCATGGCCTGTAGGGCGATGGCGCGCGTCGGAGTTTCTTCGATCATATCTAGGTAGAGTTGATAGAGCGGACCGCCGGTTGGAACAGGGTAATAGAAGACGTCTGTATTTGGTCCGTAATAGTGGGCAAATCCAAAATCTTGAATCGCTGCCGCCGACACGGCTTGGTTTGCCAAAACAACGTAGGGAATATTTTTTGCGTGCGATTGGATGGAGGTAACCGTTGTGTGATCACTTTTACTCACGGTAAAACCTCGACTCACCGAGTAGGTGTCGTGTCGTGGGTAACTGGCGTAGGCTACAGAGGTGATGGCGGTTAAAAAAAGGAGCGTAATTCCAATGGTCACGACGTGCTTTTTCATCTGTAGTAGCCGCTCTACACCAAGGGCAAACCCGAGAAGTGCGAGTGGGGCAATAGCAAAGATCACGAGATGAATGACGCGATCGACGTAGTTGGTTTGTTCATAATCAATAAGAAAAGAGAAGTCGCCCGCCGCGGAGAGAAGAATCGCATTGATGAGTAATAAGCCGGCGGTGAGGGGAACAAGAAGCCAAGTACGATGCGAAAGGTTCCAAAGAAGGACACATGCAACGAGGGCGAGCGCTATGAGCCAGAGCCATTGGTTGGTTCCAAGGAATGTCGCCAGATCCCCGATGACATTAAACCGTGTGGAGAAAAAAGTTGCCGGGAGGAGGTGTGAGAGATTGCTGAGGTGGAGTTGCAAATGGCCATATCCGGATCCAGAAAGAGAAAAGGCAATAGGGAGCATGACGGCCCCGCCGATTGAGACGAGTACGGTGAGTATGCGACGCAGGGAAGAGGACCAGTTGCTCTGTGTAGTAATAATCATGAGGGTCACAAAGAGCACAGCAGGTAGTCCTGCAAGTGGGTGTACAAGAACAGCCGCAAGCGCAACGATCACCAAGACCCAGCGAGAGACCCATCGATGTCCTGTGATGAGTTCTGGGAGTCCAAGAAAAAAGACGCACAACGTCCACAAGTTTGCCAAGCCCTGTGGGGTGGTGTTGATAAATGAGCTGAGTGGAAGTAAGAGTGTCCCAATGGCTGCAAGAGCGGTTGGAAGGTGACGCTTGGTAATTTGCCATGTGGAGGCGGCAGCGACGCTTGGAAGCAAAAGTGCGGCAAGCACAGGGAGTAAAAATGTATCAAACGATTGGGTTGAGACACCGGTAAAGAGCACGCCGATTAATTCAAGTGCGTACTGTCCAACGTAATACAAGGGTTTTGGAGTGATAGTCCCGTGGAGCGTAATATAGTCTATGGTGGCCTGATGAAGGAATGGATCGAATCCATAGCCGAGGGGGAACACGAACGCAGCCACGCTTACAATGCTAAAGAGCACAAACATTGTGCCGATCAGACTAAGACGGATACTGCCACGTTTTGCCAGCTGCAAAAGCCCAAAACCAGCGAGTCCAATCCACCCAAGAATTTGTGGGGTGATGATGAGCCAGGGGGATCGGGTCGCGAGGAGGGTTGTGTGACCGGTAAGTGTTACAAAATAGGCAATGAGGGCAATAACAATAAAGGATGCGTAAAGCCCAGAGGATCCGTGGATGGTTTCTGTTGATTCTGTCTCAGGCTCTTCTGTGTTGCGTGTGACGAGCCAGGCAAAAAATGGGAGGGCCGCAAGAACCCAAAAATAACTCGCAATGGTCACAAACCCAACGTAATAGACGCCTGCACCTGTGATCATGAGGAAGGAAAGGGCCACCAGGAGCCCTAAAAGAGCGCGAACACTTGCCTGTGTGTGATCAAAGAGCCTCCCGAGCCTCAAGCTAGCAAGAGTGAGGAGAAAGAGAACGCTCAGTGTGGTTACAAGGGGGAGGTGTGTCAAAAAAGCCCCCAGGCTCAACCCGGCTAGGCCAAGTACGGTACCAATGCTATACTTCAACGGAAATAGTTGCTTCATGTAGAGGAATTGTACCATGGTATGACCCACCGAGATCCAAATAAACTTTACTGGCACGACCATGCAATGAAGTATGTGATTATTCCGTTCGTGCCACGCTGGGTGACGCCAAATCATGTAACGGTATTGCGGTTTTTGCTGACGCCGTTTGTAATGTGGGCATTGGCTGTTGGACCGCTTAAATGGTCCATTCCATTTTTTCTCTTCGTCGCATTTACGGATGTGATTGATGGCTCGCTTGCGCGGTTACGTAATCAGGTTACGGAGTGGGGGTCTATGTACGACCCTATCGCGGATAAAATTCTCATTTCCCTCGTTGCGGTGATCGTCATCACGACGACCGTTGGATGGTGGTTGACGATCGTTGTTATCTTCTCTGAGCTTATGGTTGTCGTAGGTGCGCTGAGTCATAAACATGACGGAGGCTATATTATGGCAAACGGTTGGGGGAAAACCAAGATGTTTACGCAGGTACTGGGTGTGACGCTTCTTCTTTTTTCGATGGCATTTCAATTTCCACCGCTCGTATTTATTGGGATGGTCGTGCTCATCTTATCGCTGGTTTTGGCGGTTATAAGCGTGTTGACGTATGGCGCGTAATTCGCGTATGCTCAAAGGCGCGTTAACGGGTCTTGCGGCGACCGTTCTTTTTTTTGTGTACGTATGGTTTCCTCTCGCACAGAGTGGCGTGTGGAGTGCACCGGATGAAATGGCGGCAGCCTTTGCCGTGGAGCATGTTCCACTATTCGGTGGTGACTACACACAAACGGCCGCCTACACGGACACACTAGGAGGCTTAGTCCATCCTCGAAGTCTCCTGGTGCAAAACGGTATGTTGGTGCCAAGTACGTGGCTGGGGCTTCCGTGGCTGCTGCGTGTATTGAGCATTCTTGTGGGAACACGTACAGAAACGTTGGGGATGCTGGTCGCGTTGATTTCTGTATTTGCCGTTTTTTCTTGGAAACAAATTGTTCAAAAATTGCTACACAATGAGGTAATGGGTTGGGTTGCCGCCCTCACGTTGGCGGTGCATCCGGGATGGTGGTACTTCACGGCGCGCGGATTACATCCAAATGTTGTCTTTGTGTCGTTGTTGATTTTTGGTGTCTTTGCTTGGTATGTGGCGGCAAACAAGGTTATGCCAAAACGGGCAGATTTTTGGCGTTTGCTAATGATCTTTTTGGGCGGAGCAAGTTTTGGGATGGCGATTTTTGTGCGTACCAATGAAGCGATTTGGATCTTGCCAGTTTTGCTTCTTGTTGCGTGGTATCAAAAAAAGAAGCCATTTGCGGAGCACCTTCTTGCTGTTGCAGGTGTGCTCATTCCTCTTGTTCTTATGCTCGTCACCAACAATGCGGTCTATGGCGGTCCGTTTTTAACAGGGTATACGGTGTCGGGCGATCCAATCCCCGTGACGGTGGAAGTAACCGAAACAGTGGAGCCGATTGGATTTTCTCAACCACTCCTAGCGCGGCTGTTTCCATTTGGTATTCATGAACAAAATATTGCAAATAATGTTGTGAGTTTTCACATGACGTTTTTTGCGCTCTGGACCGCGTTTGCGCTTTTTGGATGTATCTTATTGCTTGTGGATTGGCAAAAGCTTTCTCCAGATCGCCGACGTAGGTTGTTGCGTTGCGTTTGGCCTGCGGTATTAGTCTCCGTGTATCTCTTTGTGGTGTATGGATCGTGGAATATTCACGACAACCCAGACCCGCTTGCGGTGACGATTGGCACCTCCTATATTCGTTATTGGTTGCCAATTAGCGTTGTAATGACCGTCCCTGTGGCCTATGCAATTATCCGTGGTGTGCAACATCGTTCAAGTAAGGCGGTGAAGCAAGTGATTATAGGTATTTGGATTGTGGCATTTGTCTACACGGGATTTACGATTACCAATTTTGGTCGAGATGAAGGCCTGGCATTTATTGCGCAGAACCTGCAAACATTTACGGATCAACGCGAGCGCGTATTGGATCTCACCGAGGAAAACGATTTGATTATTGTGGATCGTTCCGATAAGTTTTTGTTCCCTGCGCGTCAGGTTGTTTATCCATTACGCAGTGAGACAACGTATGCTGCCTTGCCGCTTATGATGCAGACCGTAGAAGACCAAGGGGCGTCTCTGTACTATCTTGGCATTACGTTTCCGCAAGAAGACCTGGATTCCTTGCACAAAGATCGGTTAATCGCGAATCATCTGTTGTTAATCCCTGTGGAGGAGATTGGTTTGCTCACGCTCTATCAATTTGAACGTGCAGAGTTTGACGTGGTTCTAGAAGGGAAACCGCTATGAAGACATTTTTAAACACGCTCATAATCCTCGTTCCCCTGTGCCTTTTTACATGGGTGGCTTGGACGTATTTAGATGTGGATGGAATAAACACAATCACTTGGGAGGCGGAAGATAATTCTCCGTTTGTCCATGGTCTGCGCCCTGCCGGACGTGTGGGGGCCGTGCAAATCACTGAGGACGGTGACGCGTATTACTCGATCGATGGAGATCCCGTCTATCTTTCTGTAACGCCTCCAGGGAATTATGAGACGGTGGATATTCGTACATGGGTGCGCACGGAGAATCAGCCGGTGATTGAATTCGGGGCGACCGTAGATGCCGTGGCGGGGCAGGTTGATTTGCGACCGCTCGTCAACAAAACACTCGACGCACTCAATTGGATACAGACACGACGGGACAGTCTTGTGCTGTATCAACGTCATGCCGACTACGGTGAGATTTCAGATGTGTTACAAGACCCTCCGCCGCTTTCCTCAATTGCCACCTATCACTACACGCTACCGGAAGAAAATTCTGTGCCGCGTGCTTGGACGGGTAACGGTTCGGTGCGCCAGACACAGGTTTCCCTACGTGGGTTTCATGAATTTGTCACGGTCACGAACGGACGTGGATTCTCGATCGACGCCATGTACATGGATATGAATCGTAATCCCGGAGAAGATCCGGTTGCGATTCGTGTGTTCCAAGGGAATGAGTTGGTAGCGGAGGTTCATGCGGAGGACGATGGTGTGGTGAACGATACAAACGCCGCGCTGGATAGGCGCACACTCCATTTGGACGTTGTGGGATTGCGTGCGGGGCTGGTAAAAGTGGAATTAAACGCGGATAACGATGTTTACTGGAGAGAACTCTCTACCACGCTCCCCATGCTCACCTATTCAAAAAATGTGTTCGTGGGCGACGAAGTCGGCTATTTAGATGATCCGCGATCGGTGACGCTCTGGACCGATGCGCAACACATCACTCTCTTTACGCGTCACGCGGAGGGTGTGCAGACAGTAATACTTGGGGATCAGCAGGTGGAGATCGCTGTACCGCATGAGCAGTACTCGGTGGAGAATCAACATGTGGGCGTCACGAGGCTCACGATTCCAAAAGGAGATTTACTTGTTGTGACAGATGGTCGGATTGCATTTTCGCAGGAGGCCTTCTTTAATCCGTACCCAGTACAACTATCAGATCGAATAAATCTTAATAAACTTGGCGTGGATACCATCTTGGCAACGTACCCACAGACAACACAGGACGGTCCCTGGACGGTGGGGCAAGCCACGTTTTGGTTGCCGCCGTTGGAGAAGGAGGGAGGGGATGCGGATCAGGGATTGAATGACGGATCGTACCGATTTGTTTTGTCACTTCCCAACATTGCCGAACGCGGGGCTACCGTGGACGTTCACAAAATTGAGATGACCTTTACGCGGTCGCCACGATCTGTGGGAGATATTTGGCAACGTCTTGTTGAGAAATTGTTACGCAAAAACACATGAAAACCTCTGTCGCAAAAACACTGACCTACACATCTCTCCTGAGTTGGATGGTTTTTGTGATTTTGGAGCTGCTTGTTCCAACGATGGTGACGCGCGTCTTTAATCCGCACTGGTTTTTGTTGCTGTTTTTGATTGGGGTTATTGGGTGGTACAATCAGCTCGTGAGAAAATAATGATCACATTTTGTATGCAAGACTGTATTTTCTGCAAAATTGTCCGTGGCGAACTCCCGTCAATCAAGGTCTATGAAGATACGCATGTCTTGGCATTTATGGACATTGAGCCTGTGGCCGTTGGGCATGTATTGGTGATTCCAAAAGAACATGCCAAAAATCTTTACGACGCCAGTGAGGAGTCTATGACGCGCGCGTTCCGTGTGGCACATCGCATAGGACCCAGCGTGGCAAATGCTGTCGGCGCGGAAGGATTTCATCTCACCATGAACAACGGAGAAGCAGCTTGGCAGACTGTTTTTCATCCGCATTTACATATTTTGCCACGGTACCAGGGGGACCATCATGATCCGTGGAAAAAGCAGGATCGATCGCGCGAGGAGTTAGCGGCGGACGCACAAAAAATTCAAACCGTACTCGATAACTAATATGAAACTACTTGTCACAGGAGGCGCAGGGTTTATTGGATCGAATTTTATCCATTATTGGTTAGCCAATCATGCAGACGATACGATTATCAATTATGATGCGCTGACGTACGCAGGCAATCTTGAGAATTTAAAAGATGTAGAGGCAGATCCTCGCTATACGTTTATCAAAGGCGACATTGGCGATTATGACACCGCGCGTAACGCGTTGGAAGGCGTCGATGTCGTAGTGAATTTTGCGGCCGAGTCACACAACGATCGTGCCATTTTGGATCCTGGTTTGTTTATTCGCACCAACGTTTTGGGAACGCAGATTTTTTTGGCGGCAGCAAAGGATGCCAACGTCAAACGTTTTCACCATATCTCCACGTGTGAGGTCTTTGGAGATTTGTCATTGGACGAAGAACGATCGTTTAAGGAGACAGATGCTTTTCGGCCAAAAACGCCTTATAACGCCTCTAAAGCAAGCGCAAATCACGTCGTGATGGCATATTATTATACGTTTGGTTTGCCAGTAACCATTAGCCATTGTGAGAATAATTATGGTCCTTATCAATTTCCAGAAAAGTTGATCCCCTTGTTTACATCTAATGCATTGGAGGATAAGCCACTCCCTTTGTTTAAGAGCAGTTTGAATCGTCGCCCCTGGATTCATGTGGAGGATCATGCGCGTGCGATTGAAGCGATTTTGACAAAGGGTCGTGTGGGTGAGGCGTACAATATCGCAACGACAGTAGAAAAATCGGTGGAGCAGATTACGGATGTCATTTTGGAGACGCTCGGGAAACCCGATACGCTCAAAACGTATGTCGCCGATCGCAAACAGCATGACAGTCGCTATGCCCTTGATCCTACAAAGTTAAAGCAGGACACCGGCTGGGAGCCAATGATTGATTTTGACGAGGGTGTGCGCAAAACGATCCTGTGGTATAAGGAACACCCTGAGTGGTGGCAACATTGTAAGAATGGAGACTATCAGACGTATTACGAATCCTACTATAAGACCCTAGAACAGTAGTATGAAGATTTTAATTATCGGAGGAGGGTATATCGGCAATCGGTGCGCAAATGCGTGGGACGACGCAGTTGTGTCAGATACCCGCATTGCCTCAAAAGAGGATGTCTTGGCGGAATTGGAGAAGCATCAACCGGATGTGGTGCTTAATACTGCGGGGGTTAAAGGACGACCTAACGTGGATTGGTGTGAAGATCATCAACTGGAAACGATTCGTGGTAATACGATTCTTCCTTTATTGATCGCCGACGCTTGTGCAGAAAAGAATCTCTATTTACTGCACGTTGGTTCTGGATGTATCTACTACGGTGATGCACCTCATCCAGATCACGCGTGGCGGGAAAATGATTTTGGCAACCCTATTCCAACGTACTCGCGCACAAAATGGGCCGCGGATTTGTGTTTGTCGACACTTCCAAATGTAGGCATTGGTCGTATCCGCATGCCGATCGATCACATCTCTTCTCCAGGGAATTTGATCGATAAACTTGCTGCGTATGAACATGTGATTGATGTAGAAAATAGTGCCACGGTGATTGACGATATGGTTGACGTGTTTTATCAGCTATTAGAAAAACGTGCGCCGGGTATTTTTCATGTCACTAATCCAGGAACCATTCGTCATAAGCAAGTCATGGAGCTCTATGAGACGATTGTGGATCCAACGCATGTTACCAATTGGATTTCTAACGATGAATTAGTTCAAAAAGGCCTTGCCAAGAAGGGGCGATCTAATAATCACCTTATTTCTGAGCGTTTGGAGGAGTTTGGGATTGAAATGCGTCCCGTTTACGAGGCTGTAAAAGACACCATGGAAAAGTTTGCAAATGCAAAGAAGATCACGTAAGCTGGCTCGAAAGAGCCTTTTTACTTTATGAAAGCAATTATTACGGCAGGAGGGAGGGGAACGCGTCTTCGTCCGATTACGTGGAACCTCAATAAACACCTTATTCCATTGGCAAACGAGCCGATGTTGGCCAACGCCCTTAAAAAAGTGGCGGAAGTTGGGATTGTAGAGGTGGCAATCAATGTGAATCCCGGAGAGGTAGAATCCATGCGTGCCGTGTTTGGAGATGGGTCTACGCGGGGATTGCAATTGACGTACTTGGAGCAAGAAGGAGGCGCCTGCGGTGTTGGGCAGATTCTCTACAGCGCACGGGAGTGGATTGGAGAGGATGACGTGTTGTTGTATTTTGGAGATAACGTGGTATTGGGATCCTTGCAACAGTTGGTCGATAAGTTTGTAAACGAGCAATTGGATGCATCGTTTGCGTTTGTGGAGGTGACAGACCCAGAACGATTTGGTGTACCGGAGTTCGACAGTCAAGGAAGTTTGATCGCGATTCGAGAAAAGCCTTCTGTTCCACCATCGAACCTTGCGCAAACTGGCTTATATTTGTACAAGATGCCCGTGTATCTCCAAGCGTTTGCAAACATTGTGCCGTCTGCGCGTGGAGAATATGAGATTGCCGACATCAATACCTTCATCGTACAGAATGGAAACGTGGGGTACCAGATTATGGTTGGTTGGTGGAAGGACACTGGAACTCCCGAGGCATTGTTGGAGGGGAACCAATTGTTGTTAAATGAGATAACGCAGGAAGAGGCGACGATCGATACAAGTCTTGCAAAATTGGACGATACGCGGATTCAAGGTCGTGTGAAGATTGGCAAGGACTGTATTTTTGGCGAGGATGTGTTGATTCGTGGGCCGGTGGTGATTGGAGATAACGTGTATTTGGATCACGCGTTTATTGGACCGCACACAACGTTGGGGTCGGGTGTCCGTGTGTCGGGTGCGCATATTCAGCACTCGATTATTATGGAAGGTGCTCAGATTACGGCAGACACCATGATTGTAGACAGTATTATTGGCAAAAATGCCGTGATTTCTAATGAGCGACATACCTTGCCGCATGGAAAGAGTATGGTGGTGGGAGAGAATAGTCAGGTGGAGATTTAGTGACCTTGATTCCTTCG
>PCYM01000002.1 GCA_002774875.1 Candidatus Uhrbacteria bacterium CG10_big_fil_rev_8_21_14_0_10_50_16 | reverse complement strand
AAAGATTGGGTCGACGCCCAACACGGATTATTTAGAAGCAACGTACCTCGCTCCTACATTGCTAGATTCCTTCACCGACGAAGTCTGAATCAAATCAAATCGTGAGCAAAATCGAGAGTTCTCTCTGCGTGTCCCCACGAGTACGCCGTACAGACCTTGGCATAAACGAAGCTCTTCTGTAGAGCGAAGCCGTGTAGCCAATTGAAGATTCAACATGAATCGCCACAATTGGCACACATCTGCAGCGACGCGGAGTGATGACAGAGGTCTTACGGCGCACGCAGTGCAGACACGATGCTTTTTGCCTCCTTTTTGGCGAAACAAAAAGGAGAGAGAAAGAATAAATAGATTGTTTGCTGAATAAATAAGATTACTTCGTGAAACTCGCAATGACGACCGAGACTGTTCTCCGCTTTGCTGTAACGAGGCGCAATGGAAATCAAGCTATCTGACCCCAATTAATGAACAGGGGAATGTTTCACGTGAAACAGCACAAATGAAAATTTCTTCATTTGACAAGGATTGTCTAGACAAACACAAGGTTATTCACTCTTTGGTGTTGTATCGGTGGATAAGCTGTAGATAACTAAGGTTAGCAGAGAAATGTTGACGCCAAATTGTCGTCAACCCTATACAATTATGCTAATATTAGCAGTATATAGGGTTGACTTTGGGCCTATTTTCTGCTAATATAGAGGAAGCAATGCATATGAAGTGGTTACAAACAGCCCTAACTGTGCTTATTCTCATGGTTGTGTTCACTCCCGACGCTGGGGCGCTCATGACCTCTACGAATTATCGGCTTTACGGTGATTCTCTAGGTTCCGTTGGAGGAAGGGGGACAAGTACAAACTATTTACTCGACGGCACGGGTGGCGAGTCCACAATCCCCGGCGAGGGTTCGAGTACAAACTATACGTTGCTGGCCGGCTTCCAGTCTCTCGCTGAGCACCCCACGTTCACGTTTTCTCTTTCTGTGAGCTCCCTGAGCCTCGGTGCACTCACTGTAGGCTCCGTAAATACGGCATCCTATACTGCAACTACGTCTACAAACGCTGCCCATGGGTTTACAACCTATGTCTATGAGGATGGAGATCTACGATCTGGTGCAAACACGATCGACGATGTTGCAGACGGATCCGTGACCGCAGGATCCGAGGAATACGGAATTGCAACAAGTGGAACGTACGCATTGCTCGGAGCAGATACGGCTATTACCACCTCATCACTTGCTACCGCAAGCTACACAAAGTGGATTAATGGTGCAGAAACAACCATTACGCATAAAGTTGCTCGCGGAACGGGAACGTTGGCGGGCACTTACTCACATATAATTACGTATATGAGTGTTGGAAACTTTTGATACGTGGTCTCGGGAGTCCATGATACATGGGTTGCCGAGACACCGTATCGACCTGTCCAAAGGGTCCTTGCCTTGTCGCCTACGTTGAACGTAGAAGATGCGTTCCTTCCACAATCTTTACATTGTTGCCTGTTCGTTTCCTTGTCTTGCGTGGAAGGGGACCGAGCAAGGCGACAATGCTCAACAGGAGAATCCTTGTATTCTGCATGTGCAAAACACAGAGATTCGTCCGCTGAACAGACAGACTTCACATAAAAACGAAAAGAAATCAAATCAAAATTCGTTGTCGGTGGAGCACGTCTCAAAAGAAAACAAAAAGAAAATCGTTTCGATCATTTACACGCTGTATGCTCGTTTTAGGAATCCATTATGACCACACGATTTACAATCTTACTGCGTATTGCAGGTGTTGTCCTATTTGGAGCCGTTATGTTTCCAACTGGGGTGTTTGCGTTAACATTCACTCCGGAGCGGTATGTAACAGAGGTGTCTCCGGGTGTTCCTCAAGTGGAGGAACTCACACTTCTTAACGAGACAGGCGAGTCTGTTTCCGTTGTACTCGAACCCGTCGATCTAGACACGAGTATGGCAGCTGAGGGTAAGGCTACTTTCCTTCTCAATACTGCAGGTTCTCTGGCTACATCATGGATTTCCGTGTCTCCCGATCAGTTTGTGCTAGGGCCGGGGGAGTCGAGAAGCGTTGATGTCACGCTGACTGCACCCGTAACATCTACGGGAAGCTTATACGCTGGTATTGCGACTACGTTTCGTCCTGTGCGCAGCGACGAATTGGGTGACGTATCTCTTGTGAGCGTCACGGGACCATTGATCTTTGCCGCGGTTATGCAGAATGACAGTGTGCGAGATGGATCCGTTACAGGATTTACGACGCGTGGTGGGTCCACGTGGTTCTCTCATCTCCCTGTTTCTTTCGAGGTTTCATTTGCCAATAAAGGAACCGTCTATCTGGTACCCAAGGTTACACTCGAAGTACGCGACGTATTCGGTCGCCTAACCGAACGTATTGATTTGAATGAGGGTCAATACATTGTACTTCCACATACGAGTCGCGACATCACACTAGACTGGGATACGAAGTTATCAGAGGAGCGTATCTCAGGAATTGGCCGCGAACTCGCATCACCCCTCATGGGGCCGTTCACCGTAACGGCGCAGGTGTCCTATGACGAATCAGTTTCCGACTCTGTTCAATTGACGCTCTGGTTTTTTCCTTGGAGGCTCTCGTTCTTGTTGCTGCTCTTACTTGTAGGGGTCGTCGCTGTGCGAAGACGATTGCGTCGCGTATGAACTGGCGATCTCTACAAGCGTTCTTGCTAACACTCGTTGTCATTGCAACACAGTCGATGTTCATCGCTCCTGTGCAGGCAAGTATTCTAACGAGTGCAACATTGCAACTTTCAACACACGCAATTAGTACGATCGCAGACCATACGTTTGCCTTTGTTACGCCCTCGGGTGTTGAATCGTCGACGGATACGTTGATTGTTGATTATGCAACTGGGTTTTCTCTTGGGTCTGTAGCATTTGGGGATATTGATCTTGCCGTAGATGATGATGGCGCCTGTGATGGTCCTTGGGGTGATAAAACATTAGCGTCCTCTGCGGGCGCTGGTACCTGGGGTGCTTCTGTCGCAGGACAAATCATTACATTTACAGCGCCAACCGATGCTGCCTTGGGTGAGATCACTGCGGGACGCTGCGTACAAATTCAGGTGGGTACGCATGCCTCTGGTGGTGTTAATCAAGTAACAAATCCGGGGTCCGCAGCTTCTTACGAAGTTGATGTATACGGGACCTTTGGAGACCATGCGCTCTATGCCGTAGGAATAACAGGAACTTCTGGTCTTCCTGTGACGGCCGTCGTTAGTTCTGGTGGTGGGCCATCGTTGCCACCGCCTGTCGGTGATACAACCGGGCCGGTTATCTCTAACGTGCTCGTTTCCAATATCACGACAACCTCGGCGACCGTCACGTGGTTGACCGATGAGGCTGCTTCTCGCGTGCTCTCCTATGGAACAACACCATCCTACGCATTAGGAAATCTGACGGACGGTGCATTCCGCACGGTTCACACGCAATCGTTATCAGGATTGCAAGAGAATACAGGTTATCACTTCCGTATTCTTGCAACGGATAACTCGGGGAATGCAACAACGAGTGGAGATTATACGTTTTCGACACTCGACCTGACGCCGCCTGTGGTTACCGTTTCTGTCATTAATATTACAGAAACAACAGCCGACATCGTTTGGACTACAGATGAAGCGACGACAGGGGTTGTGACCGTAACGGATGCAGGCACTTATCCTGACGCATCGCTTTCAACGGCACACACGGTTTCTTTAACAGGTCTCACTTCTGCAACGACCTACAATGTGCAAGTTGCCGCTCAGGACGCGTCAAACAACACGACCGTTAAGAACACAAGCTTTACAACACTCACCGATCTCCCACCTTCTAACGTAATGAATTTTACGGCGACGGCAGGAGACACGGTTGTAACACTTGCATGGACAAGCCCAACCGACGCCGATTTTGCGGGAGTAATACTTGTTTATCGCACGGACCGGTTTCCAACAGATCCAGCCGACGGAACAAGTATCTATACAGGGTTTAATACGTCATTCCTTCACACAGGATTAACGAATGGTCAGAAATATTTCTATACCATTTTTGCAACGGACGCAGCTCGCATGCTTTCTTCAGGAGCTACGGCTTCCGCGACGCCATTTACGACGGCTACACCCATAGATACGACACTTCCACCTGGTGACACAACGTTACCTGTTGGTGACACGACACTTCCACCCGGTGACACAACGTTGCCACCTGGAGATACGACTCCTGTTACTCCGCCCGTCGTAATAGTGCCAGGTGATACGACGCCACCGTCGGTGCCTGTGATTACTCCGGAACCAGATTTGCCAGAGCCGGAACCTTCCGTTCTGATTCCTGTGAGTGAAGTAACATTCATGGTTGCACGTGATGCAATTATGTTGCGGCCAAGTAATGATTTACTCCATGTGTTGGGTGGGCGCCCCTTAGCAATCTCACTCAACGTTGCAAACGCCCCTTCGACAATCACATCGGTTGACCTTACGGCTTCCAATGGGTCCTTTCTCATGAATCCAGCGACGCTTCTCGTAAGCCGATTTGATACAAGTCTTGTCGCCGTGGAAAATGAGTCGTTGTATGTTGCTCGCGTGGTGACACCTCTTGAATCTGGACCGTTGACGATCGCGATTCATTACGTGACAGGTGAGACGCAAGTACTTACCTATCAATTAAACGTACGCGCAAATGGAAGTGTGATTGCCGATACGAGTAAGGAGTATCTCTCTGACGTTGCTGTGTCGCTCTATGAGCGTCTTGGCAATTGGCAGTTATGGAATGCCGTAGAGTATGCACAAGAAAATCCGTTGCAAGTCGATGGAAATTACGCTTGGTATGTCCCAAATGGAACGTACCGCGTGCGTGCACTCAAAGAAGGTTATAGCTCCGTTGACACAGTTGCCTTACAGATCGAAGACAACATTATCAACGTGCCGATTGTGTTAATCGAATTACTGCCGCCAGTCGATACCATGATTCAAAATGGAGCATCTCCCTTGTCGGCAACCGTTCAACAGCTCAATCAGTCAATTCGTATCCTGCGACAAAATCCTGGCGTGATCTCTGTATCTCGCTATGCGACGCCGGTGGTTGCCGTGTCTGCCGCTTCAACCGTGGGAATTGTGCTCGCAGCCTTTAATGGCCTGCCGTTCCTGCAGTATCTCTTTACCGCTCCGTTTCTCTTGTTTAAACGACGACGCAGAAAGCAGTGGGGTGTGGTGTATGACAGCTTACGCAAAATACCTGTGGATCTTGCAATTGTTCGTCTCTTGGACGGGCAGTCAAAGCGTGTGCTCAAAAGTCAGGTAACTGATAGACAGGGACGCTACCTCTTTATTGTAAAGCCAGGTGTGTACCTTCTACAGGTAAGCAAAGAAGGATTTACCTACCCAACAGTCATCCTTGCGGATCTCAAACGAGACGGAGAGTACTTGGACCTCTATCATGGAGAACCTATTTCCGTTACCGAAGCCGATGCCGTGGTTGCCGCCAATATTCCTTTGGACCCAGCGGGCGAAGGAGTAAAGACGCCAGCAAAAATCAAGCTCGATCGTTTGGCACGCCGTGTCATGTACGCTCTCTCGTTGATAGGTCTTGTGGTCGCTCTCATTGTCGCGTTCCTTCATCCAACGACGTGGACCGTGGCCGTCGCGTTGATTCAAGCTCTTTCCTTTGTCTTGTTTGTTCGCATGGCGATCCCCGCACGTCCTAAGAGCTGGGGCATTGTCTACGATCGACAGACGCGGAGACCACTCATAGATACGGTCGTTCGCATCTTTGATCCTACGTACAACAAATTGTTAGAAACGCAGCTTACGGATAGCCGTGGGCGATACGCGTTCCTCGTAGGACCAAACGAGTACTACACAACGTACGAGAAAGACAGCTACACCAAGCTCGAGGTGAGGCCGATCGATCGTACAGATACCAAGGAAGCCTCTTACGTCTCGGTAGACGTCGGGCTGACCAAAAACACACCATCTTAATATGAACATTCAGCACACAATCCAAACAGCTTTCCGGCGCGTGGCCTTTACGGTCTTGCTTGGAGTGTTTGCATTGTTGTGCTTGTCGCTGTCCGTGTATACCACGCACGCCGCGTTGGATGTTCCGCAGATTCTTACGTACCAAGGTCGGCTGACAGACGATAGCCGTATTACCGTTGACGATGCGACGATTACGATGAAGTTTGCGATCTATGATGCATCTTCTGGCGGAAACTGTTTGTGGAGCGCCGGAGATAATGATGCGAACAGCGCGACAATTGATTGTACGAGTAACACGCCGGATCTCGGTATCAGTGTTCCTGTTGTCGATGGGATGTTTACCGTGTTGCTCGGCGACACAACAGCGAGCATGAATGCATTGCCCGACACCTTGTTTGATAATAACTCGACGCTCTACCTCGGAGTTACCATTTCTACGGATTCAGAAATGACGCCACTACGTAGAATTGGATCTGCAGCGTTTGCCATCCAGGCAGGGAATGCAGATTTGCTCGACAATCTTAATACAGTCAATAGTGGGTGTACAACGGCCTGCGTTCCTGTAACAACGTCTGCCGGAAATCTTGTTCTTACGGGTGATCCACAAAGCACACTTGTAAGTGGTGGAACGCTCTACATCAATCCTGCTACGGCAGGTGCGGGAGAGGCGCTGTTTGGTATTGCGGACAACGGTACAACACGATTCCTTGTCGATACGGAGGGAGATACAACCATTAAAGGTCATCTTGGTATCAGTGGGTCGGCATCCTCGGCGAATTCCGTTCTCAATTTTGGAACAACCTACATGGTAGCTGTTGCTGGAAATCTTAATGGGGCAATATCTGATCTTACGTTCGAAGGAGACTTGAGTACGGATACAGCCATTGGCATTGAAAGTGACATTACCGTAAGCGACACTGTTGCAACGGATCGCCTCAGTGCTGTGCGAAGTTTTTATGCAAATGATCAATATTCCGGAGACGGCACGACCGGCTCTTGGACATCTTTTTATGGTGCGCTCAATGTTTCCAATGGTACTGTTACCGATGCACAAGGTGTGGATGCAACGGTGACGGCCGACGGGGGCATTATCACAACCGGACGTGCGGTGCGCGGAACTCTTGCGCAAACGTCTGGGACGCTTTCTACCGGATACGGAGGGGCTTTTTCTACCAGCGGCACCATCGCAACGAGTTATGGTGTGTATGGAGACGCGAGTGCCACAGCTACGTCTAATTACGGTGGTTATTTTAAAGCAACAAACGGATCAAAGGATTACGCCATTTATACGGCTGAAGGTCTTGTTCATATTGAAGGAGACTCCGTCGCAACATCGCCTAACACCTCAACCACCGATGGAGAGTTGTACGTGTTTGGTGATATTGAGAACGATGGAAACATCGACACAAACGGTCACTTGGCGCTTGTAGGAGACACACCGAGCACAACGAGCATTATTTCTGCAACAGAAACCTTTACAGGTGCTTCTGAATACCGTGGCTTAGACCTCGACATCACTGCCGAGAGTGCACAGGCGCATTCCGGTGTGCGTGTAGATATTGGGATCAATGGTGCGCTAAACAGTGGAGGACGTGTAAACGGAGTCGCGTCTGTTGTAAATGTGGACGTTGATTCGGGCGCCTCGAACGACGCACAGGAAATTAATCAGTTCAATGGGTCGACAAGCTATCTCGGCACAGGGCTTACTGATGCGATTAGCGGATTTAAATCTGCCATTTCTCTTGATGCAACGGGTGATGCGACAACGGTGTATGGTGTTAACTCCTCCGTGACAACGACCAACGCGGGCGCAGCAATTACGAGCGCCTATGGTGGGTACTTTAGCCTCGTTGCCGGTACAGGATCTATCGGAAAAGCCTTTGCCCTCTATGCAAAGGCCTCGGGTGCTACGACAAACTTCGCTGCCTACACTTCTAACGGACAGGTCTGGATCGAGGGAGACGACACACCAACGACAGCTACGTTCAACGATGTTGCAACTCATGCAGACGGAACACTATTCGTGCAGGGAGATACAGAAATCTTTGATGGTTCGCTGTGTGTGGGAGATGGTGGTGCGGGTGCATCAAGTCCTGGAGGAAACTGTGCAAACGCTGCAGGAACGGATGGGGTGATCTACTCTGTCAACACGAGTGTTACACAGCATGACGTTGCCGAGATGTTTCCTTCTTCCCAGTTTTTAACGGCGGGAGAAATTGTCTCTGTTTCGTCGACCAATACAGAATTTGTTGAGCGAACGGTTGGAAAGAAAATAGTTATCGGTGCTATCTCTACATCCCCAGGACTTACACTCGGATGGGAAACAGCACAAGATAATTATTACCCTGTAGCTCTTACCGGTCGTACACCAATTAAAGTAAACGGAGAAGGTGGAGCAATCGCGATTGGTGATCGTATCGCTATGAGTTCAGTCGCAGGAATTGGAAAGAAGGCAACAGAGGCGTCTGAGATTGTTGGTATCGCCATGCAGGCGTTTAACGGAAAAGGGCAGGGTGCCATTGTCTCGTTTGTGCAGCCACACTATTGGGACGGTATTGATCACACAAGTGTTGCCGAGAAGAAACCAGAGCCTAAAATCAACACATCCGCTGTGCTCGTGATTGAGGGAAATGCCATGAGCAACATCGCATCACTAAAGGGATACAACTGGTCCGTGGATATGAACGGAGTTTTTGCAACGGAAGGGTCCTACCAGGTACTTATTCGTGGCAATGACGCACATAAAACAACCACCTATTCCACACTGAGCTCGCAACAGTTCGTAACGCTTGCGGGAACAACGAAAATCTCAGGGATGATGACGGAAATCAGCTTTGCCAAGGTTGATCCGGCGTTTGCGAATACAATTCAAGCGGACGCTCCAATTGTTGTTACGGCAACCATGTCCAATGGTAGCGGAAACGTATGGATTCGTGAGAAATCGACTAACGGATTCCAAATTTGGCGTGATGGTGGGTCGGGTGATGAGGTTGATTGGATCGTGATGGCGTATAGGAACGGGGTTGTCCCAGAAAAAGTAGAGGAACCTGCAGAAGAACCGGTCGTAGCGCCAGCTGAGGATTCCGCACCAGTTGTTGAGAATGATCCAATCGACGCCGTGGATGAGACGTCTGCAAGCGATGCGGAAGAGGTTGCTATCGAGCCAGTCGATATGAAACCAATAAAGGTCGTAGAGCCGGTTGTTGATGAATCGGACCCAGTGGACACCTCCGTTCTTGAGCCTGAAGTAGACACAACTACAGACGACACAGAAACAGTTGAGGAAACGGATGCATCGATAGAGGTGGTAGTCGATCCTGTCGATGTTGTCCCTATAGAGACGCTCCCAGTTGAACCGAAAACCGTTACAGAGACACTTACGGAGAATCTCTAATCCGCAAGAAGCAAAACACACCGTACAGGTGTGTTTTTGTTCGTGTTATACTTTGATTATCTATGCCTACTACCAACAAAAAACTACATGCGTTACGTAACCGCCTTCTCTCGTGGACGGAGGGCGCACGCGCGAGCTCTTGGACGCTTATTACGCTCCTTGTTTTGATGCCTGTAACGGTCATGCCGATTTTTGCGGATTTATTTGGGCCAATCAAACTTGTCCTACTTTATGTTCTTACGTCATTTGCCGCTTTTGCCTGGATGGCACATGTCTACAGAACGCGCGCGTGGTTCCATCGGGCCGGATGGATGCTGTGGTTGCCAGGGTTCATGTTTTTTGGCGTCGTAATCTCTGCTATTGCTTCTTCTGCAGGCTTTGCTAGCTGGATTGGTGCTACGGGTCAAGGATTTACCTCCGTTGCGTCCGTGCTCTGTTTATTATTTGTTTATTCGTTAGCATTAGCGGAAGGAGAAGGTTCTACGTATATTCGTCGATATTCACTTGCAGCCATGGTTGGCATTCTGCTTGCCTGGGTTGTTTCCTTTCTGGCGATTGCGGGTGTGCCTGTGATTGGTATGCAAACGTTCTCTGGGTTTAGCACAACAGGCACGTTTGAGTCGCTAACACTGCTCGGCGTTGCTCTCTCGTTGCTTGCTGTTGGTATTTGGGTTTCTCAAGATACAAATACGCGTGACACATGGCTGCCAACACGTGGATGGCGGATGGCATTTGGGATTGTAGGCGGGGGGCTACTCATTTGTACTGCAATTGGCATGATCCTCACGGATACGTTGCCTACACAGGTCGCTCTGCTTGTTGGAAGTGGCGTCTTTGTGGCTCTTGGACTCTTTGATCCAAAATCATTTGCAAGGCCTGCGCGTGTACTGGCTCCGATGTTGCTCTTTGCATTCTCACTTATCCTACTCATTGTTCCAGTTCCATGGACAAGCAGTATTCCTGTTGAGGCAATGCCAAACTACGTCACAACGGCAGCTATTGCGATAGAAACATTAACGGTTGATGGGCCGTTTGGATCGGGCCCTGGAACATTTGGGAATGATTTTTCCCGCTTTAAACCAGGATTTGTCAATCAATCACCGTTTTGGAATATTGCGTTTGACCATGGTGGATCTCATCTTCTGACACTGTTAGCAACATGGGGGCTGATCCCGTTTTGTCTCCTTGTACTGTTTCTTGGCTGGGTCTTATCCAAAACGCTCGTGGCCCTTATTTGGAAACATAACAAGGAAGATTGGCAAACCATCGCGGTTCTCGCGAGCGTTTGGATAGCTCTTACAACAGGTCAGGTTCTGTATGCTTCGGATTTGCCGATTCAACTCGTGTTCTGGCTTGTTACCGGATTACTTTTGGCGCACCTCATGAAGAAAACGACCGTCATCCAAGTGCAAGCGCATAGTCGAAGGGCATTGCTTGTTGCATTTGGCTTTATCGGCTTGGGCGTACTCTTTATCTTTGCACTTTTCTCCTCTCTTCAATGGATGACGAGTGAGGTATTGATTGCGCGTGCCATACAGGTACAACGTTCCGGGGGTTCAGCAGAGGAACTTGTGAGTCTCGTTGGAAGCGCAGCTGGCACAAGCCGTTGGAATGCTGGATACACGCGCGCACTTGCAATAGCACACGTGAGAAATCTCAATACACTTGCGGGGGGAGACGTGACGGAAAACGCAGAGGCCATGACGCACGCCGCTCAATCGGCAATCGCGATGGCACAACAGGCGATTGCTTTAGACCCGGCAGATGTAAGAAATGTTCGGGTAGCTGCAGATATTTACACGGCATTAATACCGATCATTGCCAATTCTGATGTTAAGGCGGTGAATGCACATCGTTATGCACGTAATCTTGACCCAGCGAATCCGTTACAACATCTAGCACTTGCACGGGCTCTCCTGACTGTTGTTGATCGGGCTATAGACTCACTGCCTGCGGGTGAGGAAAAAAATCAGCTCCTTACGGATCTCCTTGTAGAAGCAGAACATGCCGTTAATGAATCGCTCACCCTACGTCCAACTTCTGCTGGCCTGTACACGCAAGCGCTTGTCTATGATCGACAAGGTAGACTGCCGGAGGCGATAAAGCAGATCGAGGTACTTATTTTACAAACACCAAACGACGCTGTTCTCCGTTTTGAACTCGGTGTGGTTCAACTGCGTGCTGGGAATAAGGTAAAAGCAATACAGGCGTTTGAAGGGGCGTTGAAATATGCGCCGACTTATGCGAACGCAAAGTGGTATCTGGCCGGGCTGTACGAGGAAGAGGGGAGAGTTGACGAAGCTATAACACAGTTGCAAGATTTGCTTGTAATGAATCCCGAGGATCGAACGGTAAAGGATAAACTTTCCTTGCTCGAGCGTGGCTTGGCGGAGGCAATGGTTGTCGAAGATCTTGAGCCGCTAGTCGTTGAATAGATTGATTGACGAGATCAGTTAAGAGCACCAGCATTGCAAGATGTTGGTGTTTTTAGTCTGCACATGTCTGTGTGTTGGATCTCATTTAAGCCGGATTTGCCACGATCGTATGCATTTACACGTAAATTATTTTGTGGGTGATAAGAGAACAAGTGATCAATAAAGCTGTCTTCCGAGTGCGAAGGGTTCTGGCAAACGTTGTGACGAGGGTTTTGTATAAAAAGGGGCTCAGTACTTTAAGTGAGCATGCATCATCTAGTAATGTAGAAGCGAAGGGTTGTGTTTAGAAAAAGGGACAATCATATAGAGACGTACAAGACTTACTCCTGACCAGCTGTCTTCTGAGTGCGAAGGCACGAAGACGTGTCTCTACTTCCGAGTCCTTTGTAGACACAACCCGAGCGACCCTTGATTTGTGCCCCCAATCTGCTATACTCCTGCGGTATGTTATCAGTCGGCATCGTCGGACTACCAAATGTTGGCAAGTCTACACTCTTTCGTACACTCACAAAAAAGCAGGTCGACTGTGCCAATTTTCCGTTTTGCACCATCGAGCCTAACGTTGGCGTGGTAGAAGTGCCTGACGAGCGACTAAAACCTCTTTCGAATGCATCAAAGTCTGAAAAGTGCATTTCGGCGGCCATTGAGTTTGTGGACATTGCCGGTCTTGTGCGTGGTGCGTCTAAAGGCGAGGGGCTTGGGAACAAGTTTTTGGGTAATATTCGCGAGGTCGACGCTATTTGCCACGTGGTTCGTTCGTTTATAAATGAGAACGTGGTACATGTAGACGGAGCGGTAGACCCTGTGCGAGACGTCGAGACGATTGAGTTGGAGCTTGCACTTTCTGATCTTGAATCAATGGAGCGTCAGATTGATCGTCAAAAGACCAAGATGAAGAGCGGGGCAGACAAGGATGAAAAGAAACGTTTGGAACTCATGGAGCGTATCTATGCGGTGCTCGCAGAGGGACGTATGGCCACAACCGTGGAAATGACGGATGAGGAACGCACTATGGCAAAGTCTCTCTTCCTTCTCACGGGCAAGCCAGTGATTTATATTGTGAACGTGAGTGAGCAAGACGCTGCAGACCCAAACTGGGTGTCGCCGTTGGGAGAAGGCCGAACGGCATTACCTATCTGTATTCAGTTAGAGTCGGATCTTGTGGAATTGTCTGAGGAGGAGCGTGTAGAGTACTTAGAGGCGGTTGGTCTCAAACAAACAGCGCTCGATCGTCTCATTCGTACCGCATTTGAGACGTTGGATTTGATCACGTACTTTACGTCGGGCGAAAAAGAGACACGTGCTTGGCAGATTCCACGCGGGCTTAAGGCCCCACAAGCCGCAGCAGTGATTCACACGGATTTTGAGAAGGCGTTTATTCGCGCCGAGATTATTTCTTTTGAGGATTATGTTACGCTTGGTCGTGTTGGATCGCGAGAAGCGGGACGTGAGCGAATTGAAGGCAAGGAATATGTGATGCGCGATGGAGACGTCTGCTATTTTAGATTAAACAGTTAGTATGGATGCCTTCTTTATCCTTGGAACGCAGCGAGACATTGCGCGCGCCGAGATTCAAACAATTGTTGGCGATGTGACCACGGTTGTAGACGTGGAGGATGTTCTCATTGTCGGCGGATTTAGCGGCAACCTCACGGTTTTGCAGAATCAATTGGGCGGCGTTGTAAAAACAGGAGTGATTCATGCGTCGGCTAAGGATCAAGATGAGTTGATAGATGTTCTCACGTCGCTTATTGCAACCCTGCGACCGGGGGACACAAAAATTAAGTTTGGTGTGAGCGTATATCATGGCGGACATCGTGGAAAACTGACGGCATTACGCACGCAATCAGAACGTATTGGCCTAAAAGTAAAGAATGCCCTTAAAGCACAGGAGCGATCCGCGCGTCTTGTGACATCTAAGATTCCGGTATTGTCCTCCGTTATCGTCAAGAAGCAAAAGCTCATGGAGGAGGGGATTGAGTTTTGTTTGTTCCCACAGGCGGAAGGGATTTTGGTCGGTATCACCGAATCTGTGCAGGACTTTGAGGAGTGGGGAGCACGCGATTTTGGTCGCCCAGAACGTCACACAAAACGTGGCATGTTGCCGCCAAAACTTGCGCGATCTATGATCAATCTCGCAGGTGGAAATGTGGAGGATACGTTATTGGATCCATTTTGTGGTGTTGGAACGGTGTTAACCGAGGCGCTGGCGCTGGGATACAAGCACCTTATTGGAAGTGACGTGGACCCATTGGCTGCAGAGGCGACACGCGTTAACGTGGCGTGGGAGTCAGAGCGTACGGGTGTGGAGGCAGATACACGTATTTTGCAAACAAAGGCAGAGGCGATTGGAACGTTTGTGGCGCCAAAGTCTGTGAACCTGATTGTGACAGAAGTGTTTTTGGGCAAGCCGCGCACAGGGCACGAGGATCGCATCTCGCTTGAGAAGCAGTTGGATCAACTCTTGGAGATTTACACAGATAGTTTCCGTGCGTTTACATCGATTTTAACCGAGGGTGCCAAGGTGGTGATTGCACTGCCTGCCTATGTGGTGAACGGAACCGTCATTGAACCGCGTTTTGTGGAGCGAGCACAACTGTTTGGCTTTGAACTGTTGCCGTTTAAAGGTGTAGAAACAACTCGATTTGGCGCATTGCGCTACGGACGAGAGGATCAGTTGGTGTTGAGAGACATCTATCGATTTACCTTTAAACAATAGGGCGCCTTCTGGGCGTTCTTTTGTTGCGGCATGTATTTATCTCCCATCTCTCCTACCAGACCCCGCCGACTTGACAGAAAAGGCCAAAAAACGTATTCTCCCACCGACTATTACTAGTCCATAGCCTCGTTCGCGAGGTTTCCTACGACCCTTAAGCCCGTAGGACGAACATTTACTATGATGACGTACGAACTCATGTACATCATCCCGGCTACCAGCACGGAGGAAGAGGTTGGGAAGCTCAAGGATGAAGTGTCAGCACTCGTCGCAAAGCATGGAACAGAATCCTTGCGAGATGAGTCCTTTGGTAAGCGTAAACTTGCCTATCCGATTCGAGGTATTCGATACGGATACTACGTACTGGTCTGCTTTACGGCAGAGGCAAGTAACGTAGCCGCATTAGACGAAGAATTGCGTCACGATGCCCGTGTGCTCCGTCACATGATTGTAAAAGCGCTCCCAGGTGCCGAGAAGGCGGAAGTAGCTTTGCCCGAGTACGAGATTCCAGAGATGGGACGACGTCGTAAGCCGGGTACATCTAGTGATGCACCCGCACGCACGAAGAAAACAGAAGCGGAGGTAGAGAAGGCCGTTGAAGAGACAAAAGAAGTAACGGAAGAAGCCCTCGCAAAGAAGATCGACGAGATTCTCGAGTCAGACACAGAAAAACTCTAACCGTTTCCGTCTCAATTCAATAACCTCATTCTTACAACTATGATGAGCCTTAATCGCGCGCAACTCATTGGTAACCTCACACGCGATCCAGAATTGCGCACAACGCCTTCTGGTCAGTCGGTAGTGAACTTTGGTGTTGCAACCAACCGAGCCTTTACCGATCGTGAAGGAAAGAAGCAGGAGCAAACAGAATTCCATAACATTGTTGCTTGGGGAAAACTCGCGGATATTATTTCGCAGTACTTAACCAAGGGACGCAAGGTGTTTGTAGAGGGACGTTTGCAAACGCGCGAGTGGGAAGGACAAGATGGTGGAAAGCGTCGCACCACAGAGATTGTGGCAGATAGTATGATCATGTTGGGTGGTGCAGGTGGTGCGTCTACAAACCTGTCAGCTGCAGCCGGATCCACACCGTTTGACGATTCCCAAAGCGAGCCTACAAGCTCTGCGCCTTCTCCAGACCACATTGAGGAAATCCAAGTTGAAGATATCCCATTCTAATATGAACAAAATTCCAGGAAAGAGCGTGCGCAAGCCGTTCACCTGTCCCAAAGCGGACGAAATTGATTACAAGGACATTGGTCTTCTCCGACGTTTCCTTTCTAGCTACGGAAAGATCGTTCCTCGCCGTCGTTCCGGTATCTCGGCAAAGCAACAGCGTGCAATGGCCCGTGCCATCAAGCGAGCACGTATCATGGCGCTCGTCCCATTCGAGAACAAATAAGCATGACGGCCCTCAGCGGGCCGTTTGTTTTTCATGAATACAAAAGACAAAATCATTTTACGCGACAAGGTAGATAAAACGGTTCGAGCGTTTTTTGAGTCGCGTTGTTATTTGGAAGCTCAGACCCCGCGATTTGTGCCGTGTCCGGATATTGAACCGACATTGTCGCATTTTGAGTCTACGCTGGTAACGGCCACGGGCGAGATGTATAAGGGTGCCATGATCACCAGCCCGGAGTACGCACTGAAGAAGATTGTGTCGGCAGAGATTCCGCGAATATTCGAGTTTGCACGTGTCTTTAGAAATCATGAGCCCTTGGACAAGACACACAATCACGAATTTACCATGTTGGAGTGGTATCGATTGGGCGCAACACTTGCCGAGGGAATTGAGGAGACTATTCAACTCGTTGACGCAATGACGTTTGCCATTACAGGCGGACATACCATAAAACGGGATGAAAAAACGATCTCCATGAAGCCGGAAGATTGGACGATTATAGATGTAGAGGAACTCTTTAGACGTCACTGTGGGATGGAGACACTGTCGCAGGTCACGAAGCAGGATTACCAAGCGGCGTTGGATAGGTTGGACATGGACTGGCAGCCAGACGACACGATCTCAGATCTCTTTCAACGTCTTATGCTGAATCGTGTGGATCCGGTGCTGCGCGAATCGTCTGTGCCGATCATTATCCAACATTACCCGTCGCATGAGTCGACACTTGCACAGATTAATGCAGAGGGGTATGCCGAGCGGTTTGAGGCCTATATTGCCGGATTAGAACTGTGTAATGGCTATGCAGAGCTTACCGATCCGGTGGAACAGCGTCGCCGATTTGTGGAGGAACAGCGAGAACGCGAACGGTTAGGGAAAACATTGTTCCCAATCGACGAAGCTTTGTTGGAGGCGTTGAAAAAGATCGATCAGCCGCTCTTTGGAAACGGTCTCGGGTTGGATCGGTTGATTATGGTGCTGGGTGGGTATACGAGTATCGAGCAAGTGCTCTTGTTCCCGGGGATTCAACTCTTTCCTCCAAGGAATGATTGAGGCGATGATCATAAATAATTAGCATGAGTGTATGGCAAACGTATCAGAAATTGGAAAAGGATCTGTCATTCGATGGAAAGATGATTTGTGGGTAATTAACGAGTTTCAACATGTGAGCCCCGGAAAAGGGTCTGCCTTTACGCGCATTAAGCTCAAAAGTATTGCAACAGGGAAGACCGTAGAAAATACGTTTAAAGCTACCGAGCAATTGGAGTTTGTGGATGTGCAGCGTAAGACCATGCAATACCTTTATGGAGATTCCGAGGGTGTGACACTTATGGATTTAGTGTCGTACGATCAAGTTGTCGTTGGAAATGATATTTTGGGAGACGACAAAAAATACCTAATGGAAGGATTACAAATCAGTGTGTCCATGTACAACGACCAGGCGATCGCCATTCAGCTTCCAAAGAAGGTGGAATATGTGGTGGAACAGACGCAACCGGCAGTAAAAGGGGATACAGCTTCTGGAAATGTGCAAAAGGACGCAGTGATGACCAATGGATTACTTGTGCGTGTGCCAATCTTTATTAAAGAAGGAGATAAATTATTGATCAACACAGACACGTGTGAGTATTCTGAGCGCGTAAAATAGACAAAGTGATGCCCCGGCCTTGAGAGAGGTCGGGGCTAGTTTTTTTCCTCCAGAGACACGAGCCAACGATCAATTTGCTGCCAGCGCTCCGTGAGTTGGGGTCCGTAGGCGCTGGCGGAATCGGGAAGTTGCCCGTTCACGAGGGTGACGTGCGCATGATGTGTGCTGCCCACTACTCGCCAGGCGTCCAACTCCGTGTGCTGAGGCCGGGTCATACCGTGGGCTACTTGTATGCGCAGGGGAGCGTAGCCGAGAACCTCTTGCAACAGGGAACAGATGGTCCAAGATCCTCCAGGCCTAGGTTGCAGGACGCGTTGCCAGTTGGCGCTCAGTTGCATGTTCTGTTCCTGTCGCTTGGCATCGGTCGGACGTGTGCCGTCGCAGAGAATCACGTAGACGCGGTCTCGTGAAGCTTGTCCTTGCTGGTGGATGTAGTCCTGGATGGCGCCGAGCGCCTGTGTGCGGTCGCTGCGGTCGATCAAGATGATACGACCGATCTTCTGCATCGTCCGGACGATCAGCCACTTGGCCAGCCAGTGATCCGTCAGCTCGATCTTGCCCACGAGCACTACGTTCCTGGAAACGTACTTGAGCGCCGTATGGAACCCTAGAAACATCTCCATGAACGAGCCGTGATTCATCTCCACGACTTTGGACGTCTGCGTGGCGAGAGCATTCGCGTCATCTTGTACGCGGCTGGCGATCCCCATACACACGCGATAGACAGGCAGAGCGATTGATTCCAGCCACAGAAACGGCACGAGTACGAACGGGCTGTCTCGCGAGGTGTCGCGGACAAACCTCTCCCTCACAGGGACTCCTACCAAGATGACGGCGGCGTAGAACGCGGTCACGAGGACTCCTACGGTCAGGCCAACGCACATACGAACAAACGCACAAAGTAAGCGAATTGTTTTCATGTTACCTCCGTCGCGAACGTACCAATTTTAGTCACATGCGTCAAGACATATGGGTGCCTTATTGATTCAATACAAACCAAAACACGGGATGATTCCCGTGTTGGTGTGCACGACAAGGCTAGTAGCGGTTTAGGCGTCTTCGTTGCTGGTCTCCCCTGCTTCTTCCTCTGAAGGCTCTACCATGTCTTTGATCGCCTTCTCTGTGGCAATACGCACCTCCTTTAGAAGTTTTGGATTGGCGCGCAAAAAATGCCGTGCGTTTTCTCGTCCTGTTCCTAATTTCTCCTCTCCAAACTTGTAGGTGTGTCCTGATTTTCCAATAGATCCGTACTCGACTCCCAGTGTAAGCAAGTCTCCCGACACGGAAATTCCTTCGTTATACATGATGTCAAACTCGCAGGCTCTGAATGGTGGAGCAACCTTGTTTTTGACAATCTTACATCGTACGCGGTTGCCGATAATCTTCTCTCCTTGCTTAATTTGTGCCGCACGTCGAACCTCAATACGAATCGACGAATAAAACTTAAGAGCGTTTCCACCCGTTGTGGTCTCTGGGTTTCCAAACATCACGCCAATCTTCATGCGGATCTGGTTAATAAAAATCACGGTTGTTTTGGACTTGGAGACGATACTTGTGAGTTTACGTAGCGCCTGACTCATAAGTCGCGCCTGTAATCCCATGTGGTTTTGTCCCATGTCTCCCTCAATCTCGGCCTTTGGTGTAAGGGCGGCCACGGAGTCAATGACAATAACGTCCACCGCGTTGGATCTAACAAGCGTCTCTACGATCTCTAATGCCTGCTCACCCGTATCGGGCTGGGAGATGAGCATCTCGTTAATATTAACGCCGATCTTTTCTGCATAATCTGGGTCAAGCGCATGTTCTGCATCCACGAACGCAGCAATTCCTCCTTCCTTCTGCACCTCTGCCACAATGTGCTGTGCAAGCGTGGTTTTACCAGAGGATTCTGGTCCGTAAATTTCAATGATTCGACCACGAGGAACACCTCCAACGCCTAATGCTAAATCAATACTTAAACACCCTGTAGAGATTGCGTCGACCTGAGAAATTTTCGCTTCACCAAGTCGCATAATGGATCCATCGCCAAATCGTTCGCGGATTTGAGAGAGTGCCTCTTCTGCCGCTTTAAACTTAGCTTTTTGGTCCTCCTTTTTGTCTTTTTGTGCCGTTGCCATATGTTTGTTATGTGTAATGGGGAGGGTCTTTGTCGATACTTTACAGCAAAACCCCCGACCTCCCAAGGGGAGAACGGGGATAACCTCTGTGTCAAGATCGTGGTTGTGAATAAACTCCTCTACGGCGCGCGGGCGGATCCAATATCTTCTAAGAAGACAGTACGGCGGATTGTTTGGGGTTGTCCGTACTTCTTGCGGGCAATAACTTCTATGGTATTGAGCCCGCGAGTAAGAGTGAGCCGTGTCTCAAATCTTCCAGTTGGATCGGTGAGTACGGGATCGTTGTTGACGGTAATTTGTACCTCGCTGTCCGTCTGACCGGCTACGGTAAGTGACGCAATGGTTGTCTGAATATCTTGTTGAGGTGTGTCGAGCAAGAGGTTTGGAGGTGCAAGTAAATTGTGCAGTTGGAACCCGATGTAGAGAAATAAGAGTCCAATGACGCAGGCAAATCCGGCGGCCTTTGCCCATGTTCGCCATTTGCGAAGAAGACGTTTTCCGGTTCTTTGGCGCGGAATGCGGAGTTGATCAGTGACCGCCGAGCAACTCCCACACTCCTCCTCGTAGCGCGCAAGAAAATAGGTAGCGTCGCCATGGATCGCAAGGACGAAAAGCTTTAAGAAGTGTTTTGCGTAGAGAGGGTCGGGTAACAGGTGATAGGCATCCGCCTCAAATGCCTCCAAATATTTACGTTGAATCTGTGTTTGTGCGGCAACGACGTCCAAAGAGATTCCTTGTTTTTTTCTCAAGGATTTGAGAGCTGCACCCGTTGAGGCGGTCGATAATTGTCGGATCAAAAAGGCCATATATTGTTTCGTTAAGAAACAATCTTAGCGATCATCCTCATCCTCGTCTTCCTCCTCAAACGCATCGTCTTCATCGGAATCTTCTTTATCTTCATCCTCATCTTCAAACCGTTCATTTCCACCCAAATATTCGTCGTCTGTGTCGGAATCCTCATCGGATTCTTCTGTATCTTGATCATCCATAAACACGCCGTGCGGCTCCTCTTCCGTGTTCGCGTCACCTCCATATAATTCATCGACAGAACTGATAAGCACTTCACGTGGCTTGGACCCTTCTTGCCCGCTGATTGCCCCGCGATCCTCTAAAATATCCATAATGCGTGCGGCACGAGAATATCCAATCTTGAGTCGTCGTTGCAACAAAGATGTGGATGCTTTGCCGGATGCAATTACCACCTCTAGTGCATCCTCGAGCAATGGATCATTATCCTCTCCATCCAAGACTGTCTGGCCGTTTTTATGATCTTCCGTAATATCGTAGTTATAATCTGGTACGGATTCATCTTTCAGCGCTTTAACAACCGCCTTAATTTCCTTGTCGGACAAGAAAGCGCCCTGCATACGTCGAGCTTTAGACAAACTTGGACTCATAAAGAGCATATCTCCGCGTCCAAGCAGCTTCTCTGCTCCGGCATAATCTAAGATCGTGCGTGAGTCTGTTTGCGAGGCCACGGCAAAGGCGATACGCGTTGGAATGTTGGCCTTAATGGTCCCCGTGATCACATCAACGGATGGTCGCTGGGTTGCAAGAACAAGATGAATTCCAACGGCACGTGCCATTTGCGCGATTCGCACAATCAACGCCTCCACATCTCGGGACGCCTGCGCCATGAGGTCCGCTAACTCGTCAATCACAAACACGATGTAGGGCATCTGCTCGTCATGTTTTTTGTTGTAGTCGGCGATGTTGCGCATACCGGCGAGGGACAAGACGTCTAATCGACGTTCCATCTCGCGCACGGTCCACTTAAGCGCATTAATTGCGTCTTCCGATTTTATGATCGGTGGCACGAGCAAATGTGGGATGCCCGTGTAGGCAGGTAACTCCACACGCTTTGGGTCCACCATAATAAACTTAAGCGTGTCCGGTCCGTGTTGATAGAGCAAACTCACAATAATATTATTCAAACACACAGACTTTCCAGACCCTGTCGCACCCGCCACGAGTAAGTGAGGGGCCTTCTCCAATCCTGCCACCCAGGCTTTTCCGGTAACGTCCTTTCCGAGCGCAAACGTGAGGTCCGTGTCAGCTTTTCTAAATGCCTCCGAGTCAATGAGACTGCGAAGAGAAACGGGAGCAATGGTTTTATTTGGTACTTCGATTCCAACGAGTGAGCGCCCAGGGATCGGCGCTTCAATTCTAATAGGATGTGCTGCAAGTGCAAGCGCTAGGTCATTTTGAAGCGCAACGATGCGGGCGATTTTAATCCCGTGTGCGGGTCGTAATGCATATTGTGTAATGGTCGGACCAATAGCCACATCCACCACCTCTACCTCAATGCCAAAATCGGCAAAGGTCTTCTCCATGATTTCCGTATTCTTCTTAATGTTTCCAGAATCTGGCTTCTTGGTGCGGTCCTCTAATAAATCAAGGGGGAGCTCCGTACGTTTTATGCGCTTTGTTATAAGCACGGTCTCTTCTGCGCCCTTTTGTGCGCGTGCAACAAGTGCTTTGAGACGCCCTCCTTTCTTGACAGGGGCGTCGTCCTCCAACTCTTCCTCATTGTCTTCTGCCTCCTCCAATTCTTCTTCGACGAATTCCTCAAACGGCTCCTCTTCTTCGTCCTCTTCCTCTCCCTCCTCATCTTCCCGACGGAAGCTTGCAAACAAGAGGGCAAGATCTTCCCAGGACGCATGCAACATGAGCACGAGACCACCGGCAAGGAATGCGCACGCCACCACAAAAGTTCCCCAGAATCCAACGGCCATCGTGCCGAGTTGCTGTACAACGAGTCCTAGGTATCCGCCACTTGCGGCGAGCACTTTGTCACTAATCTCTGCATGGTTGAGGGTAAAAAGATCAATAATGCCGGTAAGCCCGAGGAAAAAAACAATACCACCCACATAAGTCCACGAGGTGACACGCTCGCTATTTGGCATAATCAAACCAAAGGCAAAAAGAACAAGTGCCAACGCTGCTACGAGCCGCGTCCATCCAAACAAAAGTGCCATGGCCTGGTCAATGTATCCGCCTGCAAGACCCGCAAGTTGGAAGGCGGATAAGATCATAATCACGCCGGTTGTAAGGAGCACAATAAACATGAGGCCACGCTTTGTTCCGTTGGATAACTGGCTAAGGAATCCTCCACGTGATTTTGATGAGCGTTTTCGGCGTCGTTTTGCCATAGACAATAAGAGAAAGAGAGGTGATGGGGTAAATGAAGATCCTCGTAATGTGCGTATTCTAGCAAAATTTTGCGCGAGCAGAAAGTGTGTCAACAACTATCTATAATACTTCTACGATCAAATTACTTCGCCAGGCACCCTTATCTTCAAACACATGCGTTTTGAGAAGATTCGCGCTGTGGCTCCGTCTTTCAAAACACACGTGTTCTCGGGTTGCGACAGGGCTGGATTTGATCTGATCAGATCGTCTGTAGAATCTTGCTAAATAAATAGGATGACTTCGCGGAACTCGCAATGACAACCAACACAAAACGAAGCCCCCTCACTGCAGTGCAGGAGGGGGCCGGTCGTAGTCTGATCTGACTCAACCCAGGACGGGGAGCCTGTTCTCTCGCACGTGATCAGGATCGTGCGGAGGTTGGGAGCGGCTGGGGGCTCAGGCCTCGTTGTTGGGCTTGGGCTTCTTGCCCTTGCCCTTCTTCTTGGCGGCGGGCTCGTTGGACGAGCCCGCCGACTTCTTGGTCCCCCCGATCATGGCGTTGGCCATGATCCCGAACTCCTCGGGCGACTTGTGCTCCCAGGACTCGATCAGGCGGTCGGTGACCGACATTGGAGTCCGTGCTCGGAGCCGGCGGGTGGTCTTCTTGGACCCCCCGCCCTTCTTCTTCTTGCCCCCGCCGAGCGCCTTCCTGGCATCGGCGTCGGAGCGCTCCTCCTTGAGCTTGCGGGAGCTCAGGGAGACGCTCCCCTTGCTCTTGCGAGGTGAGGCGGGCTCGAGCTTGATGCTCTTGTCCGCCACGAACGAGACCGTGGCGGAGAACCGCGTCACGATCTCCCACCTCTGCCACACTTCCCAGTCGGTGGGGAGGATGGAGAGGTCCTCCAGGAGGGCGTAGCCCACCCAGGGGCGGAGGGGGACGTAGCCCATTTCCTCCACCAGTTGGGCGGGATCACTCCCACCACGGGGGGCGTAGACCAGGAAGTGGAAGGCGCCCCCCTTCTGCTGGGGGATCTCCTGCCCGCTGATCGGGCAGGTGCCGTCCTGCTTCAGGATCCGGTCCACCCGGTAGGCCCCCTCGGGGGTCTGCCGGGTGTTGAAGGGGATCAACTTGACCCCGTTCACGGACCGGTTGGCCCAGTTGATGTCCTGGAGCACCTTGGCCTGTTCTTCCTTGCGGCCCTCGTCCGTGAGCTCCGCGGCGACGGCGACCACCGTCGTCTTGTCGTAGTCGGTGGCGTCCAGGCAGAAGGCCCAGTCGCCGATGAGGGCAATGTGGCCCCAAGCCACCTTGCGGCCCTCGAGGGATTCCTTTCCCTCGAACTTGTCGTGGAGCCTGTCCCAGTCCACGCCCCCGTTGGGGTGGCGGGCGATCTTCCGCCCGCCCTTGACCACGGCGCCGCCCGAGAGGCGGCGGCGAAGCTCATTCTTGAGCTTCGTGTAGCGGGCGACGCCCACCAGCTCGTTCCTGAGCCGGTCGGTGACGGCCGAGGCCACTGGCGCCCACAAGGGGAGGATCCAGACCTTCCCCTTGGGGTTCCGGTTGATCAAGATCCGATCGTAGTGCACGGCATGGGGGCCGTGCAGGACCATCGCGTCCACCATCCCCCGGAGGGGGTGGTTGGAGTTGAGCGCCCGGAGGGCGTTCAGGATGGCGCGGCCGTCCATGACGACCGAGTTCTCGATGGTCTCGATCCCCTCGGCCACCACGCGGGTGGCAAAGGGGCCGGACTTGACGTAGGCCTCCTCCAGGAAGATGCCGGCCATGTGGCCGCCCTCCTTGAGGAACTCCTTGGCCAGCGCCACGAGGGCGACGACCAGTCCGGGGATGATCGCGGCCCGGGCCGCGAGGTTGGCCGCGTGTGCGGCGGCCTTCTTCTCCCGTTCCAAGCGGGCCTCGTCCTCGACGATGTCCGCCACCTGGGCGGAGCCCGTCTTGATCTCGATCTTGGCCGCCGGGGGCGCGGTCGCGGTCTGGACCACCTCGGCCTTGGGTGCCGGGACGGGGACGGAGGCGTCCACCGCCAGCCGCCCCGAGGGGACGGCGACGGATCCGCCGAAGATGTCCGCCACCTGGGCGGTCACCCTCGGCTCCTTGGCCGCCGGGCGCGCGGTCTGGACCACCTCGGCCTTGGGAGCCGGGGCGGCCGTGCTCACGGGCGCGGTCTTGGTGATGAACCCCAGGCCGGACTCTGTCCGGACTACCTCGATCCCCGAGGGGAGCGCGAGGCGCGTTCCGATCTCGGCGACCTCCAGCAACCCGAGGGTCCGGATGTCCCCGAACGAGAGCCCGGTGGGCATCTCCTCGCTGACCTCCTCGTTGTCCGCCAGGCGCAGGCGGATCGGCATGGTCTTGCTCATCTCCCTCTCCTCTTCCACGGCATTGCCGCAAAACGTGCCGTACACGCGGCGACGTATCAAAAAAGCCAACTTCCCCACCACGGGGTTGCAGGCTAAATATGGAAAGAACGCTCGTTCTCCCACCTCAACACAGAAAATCGCCAAAAACGACAGGTTTCTGGGGTGAAGCGGGAAACGCCTGCTGTATCACAGCAGATTGAAGGGGATGAATGTAGGTTTACCAAGGTAATCTACATTCGCGAGGCATCTGTTCGGAGAGAGTGAGTGAGACCCAGTTTCACCGATAGATGACTCAAGAACACTGTCGCCATGCTAAACGAATCTAGCCGGTTTCCAACGCTCCTCTTCCTCCTTCAATCTAATGTTATACAGGTTTTAATGAACGGCCGAATGTACCAGAAAAAGCAGATTTTGTCAAGGTATAGTTATTCGCCTAGTATTAGCTAAATATTGATTGTTCTTGACAGAATACTTGCTCATGTTTGACAAATGTGTCTTTTCGCTATAGTATTGCAACGCTCTTGACGGATCTGTCTTGGTCTGCTGATCCGAGCGGACTCAGGTCAAAACTCACTAAATCCTAACCCCCATTCAGTGAGTTTCATCCCCATGCTAAACGCTCTATCCGCTTTCGTGGCGAAACGGATATTCAGCGTCGCTGCACCAATATTAGGCAAGTAACAGCTGTTTTCCCTTGTTGAAAACAGGTTTTTTGTTGTTCTGTCCACCTTTTGGTGGATGGACATGCGTAGAGCGTAGGGTGCCACCGGTAACTCATAACTTAAAGCCCGGTATGATTTTTAAACGTCTTCCTATTCAGGAAGCAGATCGTCGTGTATTCGGAGCGGCTCCAGATGCCATGGAATTGCCATTTTTGGCAAGTATCCAGCGCGATTCTTACGAGTGGTTCCTGACCGACGGTATTGCGGAACTATTTAAAGAGATTAACCCCGTCACGGACTTTATTGGCCGAGACCTGGAGTTGACTCTCTTGGATCATTATCTCGACGAACCAAAATTCGACGAGGTTACCTCAAAAGAGAAAAACGTAACGTACGAGGCTCCTTTGCGTGTGCGTGCGGTGCTTAAAAACCTTCGTACAAACGAGGAAAAGGAGCAGGAGATTTATTTGGGTGACCTTCCTGTTATGACAGGTCGTGGAACCTTTATTGTTAATGGTATTGAGCGCGTAATCGTTTCACAACTCGTGCGATCAAGTGGGGTCTTCTTTACCTCCAACGCAATTCGCGGACGTCGCTACTACGGTGCAAAGATTATTCCAAACCGTGGTGCTTGGCTCGAGTTCGAGACAGATGCAAACAACGTGATTTGGGTAAAAATCGACAGAAAGCGTAAGGTGGCTGCCACGGCCCTCTTGCGTGCTTTTGGAATGGAAGATGATGCGACGATTCTCAAAGCGTTTGAGGCCGTAAACACGCATCCAATGGCGGACTACATCGAAGCAACCATTAGTAAGGATGCTTCCAAAAACGGGGATGAGGGGTTAAAGGAGGTATACAAGCGTATTCGACCGGGAGACTTGGCAACCGTGGACAATGCCCGTCAGTTGATCCATTCCATGTTCTTCAACTTTGATCGTTACGACTTTGACAAGGTGGGACGTTACAAGTTTAACGTACGTTTTGGAAAGTCGACTGCCAAGGAAGACGTCGCGCCAGAATCAAAACGTATTTTGTCGTTGAATGACTTATTGGAAGTATTGAGCGAGATTATTCGTCTTAACATTACGCAAGATCCACCAGATGACGTGGACCATCTTGGAAACCGTCGTGTGCGTGCTGTGGGAGAGTTGGTGCAAGGACGATTCCGTATCGGTCTTGCGCGCATGGAGCGTATTGTAAAAGATCGCATGTCCACACATGACATTGATACATTGACTCCTGCTCGGTTGATTAACGCACGCCCTGTGATTGGTGCGGTTCGTGAGTTCTTTATGAGCTCGCAGTTGTCTCAGTTCCTAGATCAGGCAAACCCATTGGCGGAGTTGGAGCATAAGCGACGCTTGAGTGCCATGGGACCAGGTGGACTCACGCGTGAGCGTGCTGGATTTGAAGTTCGTGACGTGCATCCTACGCACTACGGACGTATTTGCCCAATTCACACACCTGAGGGTCCTAACATTGGACTTGTGGGTCACTTGGCAAGCTATGCGCGTATCAACGAGTATGGATTTATTGAAACGCCTTATCGAAAAGTTGTCCAAGACAGTAAGGGTGCACGTGTTACAGATGAGATTGAATATTTGAACGCCTTTTCTGAAGAAAAGACGGCAACAACCATCGCGACCACCAAGATGACGGAGGATGGTTACATTATTAAAGACTACGTAGAGGGTCGAGAAGGTGGAGAGCCTCGATTGATTGCACGCGAGCGTGTGCAGCACATGGACGTCTCTTCCAAGCAGATTATTTCTGTTGGAACAGCGTTGATTCCTTTCCTCGAGCACGACGATGCAACGCGTGCCTTGATGGGAACGAACATGATGCGTCAGGCTGTGCCTACCGTGCGACCAGAAGCCCCTATTATTGGAACGGGCGTAGAGGCGCGAGCCGCACTAGACTCTGGTCACGTGGTTCGTGCAACAGCGTCGGGTGTTGTTACAGAAGTAAGTGGCTCGCATGTCGTTGTAAAGGGAGATGAAGGGGACACGCGCTACCGCCTTGCAAAGTTTGACCGTTCCAACCACTCGTCTGGCATGAACCAGCGTCCGATTGTGAACGTGGGAGACAAGGTTGCAACAGGTGCGCCGCTAGCAGATGGTGCTTCAACCAAGAACGCGGAGTTGGCATTGGGTCAAAACCTCCTTGTGGCCTTTATGGCATGGGATGGATATAACTTTGACGACGCCGTGATTGTGTCGAGTCGATTAGTAAAAGATGACACGCTTTCCTCGCTCTATTTGTCACGCCACACGTTAGAATTGCGCGACACCAAGTTGGGACCAGAAGTGCTTACGGCCGACATTCCGAATGTGAGTGAAGAAAAGATTAAAAACTTGGATAGCGAAGGCATTATTCGCGTCGGAGCAGAGGTAAGTTCTGGAGACATTCTTGTTGGAAAGATTACGCCAAAGGGAGAAACGGAATTATCCGCAGAAGAAAAATTGCTCCGTGCGATCTTTGGAGAGAAGGCGCGTGATGTGCGAGACACCTCACTCTACCTAGACCACGGTGCCCATGGAAAAGTGATCGACGTTAAAATCTTCACACGTGAAGATGGAGATAAGTTGGCACCAGGGGTGATCCGATCCGTTGAGGTGACGATTGCAAACTTGCGAAAGATTCAGGTTGGAGACAAGGTGGCTGGACGTCATGGAAACAAGGGAGTTATTTCCCGCGTGGTTCCACAAGAGGACATGCCATTCTTGCCAGATGGAACACCGGTGGATGTGATTTTGACCCCGTTGGGAGTTGTGTCTCGTATGAACTTGGGTCAGATTTTGGAAGTTCACTTGTCGCTTGCGGCAAATGCACACGGTTACCAAGTGGCGACGTTGCCAATGAACGGCGTAAAAGAGCACGAGATTCGATCCGAGCTCGAGCGCGCAGGATTTAACGAAAACGGACAGCAGACGCTCTACGACGGACGAACAGGTGTGGCATTTGAGCACCAGGTGACGGTTGGATATATGTATATGCTTAAACTCGGACATATGATCGAGGACAAGATGCACCAGCGGTCCATTGGTCCGTACTCGCTTATTACACAGCAACCGCTTGGAGGAAAGGCCCAGCATGGAGGTCAACGATTTGGAGAAATGGAAGTTTGGGCATTGGAGGCCTATGGAGCCGCACATACGTTACAAGAGATTCTCACTATCAAGTCCGATGACGTTCCGGGGCGATCAAAAGCGTATGAGTCTATTATCAAGGGAGATAGTGTTAAAAAGGTCAACATCCCAGAGTCGTTCAACGTGTTAACACGCGAGTTAAAGGGATTGGGATTGGACGTGGAACTCCTGCGAGACGGTACTAAGATTCTTGAGCCGCACGAGCGTGATCAAAACGATCATGATCGTGACCGAGCCTAACCCCCATCACTATGGCGATGTTTAGAGAAACATTGAAGGCGACGGACTTTGATTCGATCCGATTACGCGTGGCGAGTCCAGAGGTCATTCGTGAATGGTCCTATGGTGAGGTAACAAAGCCGGAAACCATCAACTACCGCACACAAAAACCAGAAAAAATGGGATTGTTTGCGGAAGAAATTTTTGGACCTTCTAAGGACTGGGAATGTTATTGTGGAAAGTACAAGAAAATACGATACAAAGGAATTGTTTGCGACAAGTGTGGCGTAGAGGTGACCTATGCATTAGTGCGACGTGAGCGTATGGGTCACATTGAGCTTGCTGTTCCTGTATCACACATCTGGTTCTTGCGTGGCGTGCCTTCCAAGATTGGAACGATTCTTGATTTGTCCGTTCAGCAATTAGAGAAAGTGATTTACTTTGCGCAGTTTGTGATTACCGACGTGGATGAGAACGCGCGCACCATGGCCTTGGAGGAATTACAGGCAGAGTACAAGAACAAGCGCAAGATGATCGAAGGAGAGTACAAGCGCGATTTAGATCGTGCGAAGACCAACCTCGAGGGAACACCAGATAAGCTAAAATTAGAGGATGCGCGGTTGCTTGAAATTCGCGACCACAAGTTGGAAGAACTGGAAGGAGACTTTGTGATCGTGGACAAGGAGCTGAAGGACATGCGTCCCATGCAGTTGATTGGTGAGACCACCTACCAAGATTGGTCCATTCGCTATGGTCACATTTTTGAAGCGTCTATTGGTGCAGAAGCAATCCGAAGCTTGTTGCAACGCATGAACCTCACTGAGACGATCGCGTTGTTAGAACAGGAAGGGAAAGAGGCTGGAAAAGCAAAATCGGATCGTATTATTCGTCGAGTAAAGCTTTTAAAAGCATTGGAGATTAACCATATCCGCCCAGAGTGGACCGTCATGACGGCTGTTCCTGTGATTCCGCCAGATTTGCGCCCAATGGTGCCGCTGGATGGCGGGCGATTTGCAACGTCGGATCTCAACGACTTGTATCGACGTGTGATTAACCGTAACAACCGTTTGCGACGATTGCAGGGATTGAACGCGCCAGAGGTGATTCAACGTAATGAGAAGCGCATGTTGCAGGAGGCGGTAGATGCCTTGTTGGACAATAGTGCGCGTCACAGTAAGACAGTAATTGCCGCAACAGGACGTAAGCGTCAGCTTAAGTCGCTCTCAGATAACCTTAAAGGAAAGCAAGGTCGCTTCCGACAGAACTTACTTGGAAAGCGTATCGACTACTCGGGACGTTCCGTGATTGTTGTAGGGCCACATCTTAACTTGGGAGAGTGTGGAATTCCAAAGCGTATGGCATTGGAGTTGTTTCGACCGTTTGTAATCTCCAAGTTGATTCAACGCGAGTACGTCTATAACATTCGTAGTGCAAACCGCTTTATTGAAGCGGATCGATTGGAAGTTTGGGATATTTTGGAAGAGATCATTCGTGATTCCTATGTGTTGTTGAACCGTGCTCCGACGCTTCACCGTTTGGGAATTCAAGCCTTTCGACCTAAGTTGATTGAGGGAAAGGCGATTCAGGTGCATCCATTAGTGTGTGACGCGTTTAACGCCGACTTTGATGGAGACCAAATGGCCGTGCACGTGCCACTTACAAAACAAGCACGTATGGAGGCCAAGCATTTGATGCTTGCATCAAGTAACTTGCTTAAGCCGTCTGCGGGAGAACCGATTACGCGTCCTGGAAAAGACATTGCTTGGGGATGTTTCTACCTCACCATGATTTTGGACGAGGAACAGAAGCCGGAAGGCGAGCGTAAAGAATTTGCCACGCCACGAGATGCGTTCTACGCGCAGCAAGCAGGAAAAATTGGCATGCGTGAGTTGGTGACCATGGTGGTTCCAGGATACGGGCGTATGGAGACAACCGTTGGACGGTGGTTGGTGAACCAGTACATCCCAGAGGTCATTGGTTATCGCAATGAGACGCTTGGCAAGAAGCAATTGTCCGCAATTGTCCGTACGGTTTTGGAGAAAGAAGGAAAGCCTCGAACCGTAACGTTGCTTGATGGTCTTAAGAACCTCGGATTTAAGTATTCAACACTCTCCGGATTTAGCTGGGGAATGGGAGAATTGCCAGCGATTCCAGAAAAGCCAGAGATCCTTAAGGAAGGAGAGCGAAAGGCATTGGAGGTGGACGAGCATTTCGCACAAGGACTACTTACACACTCTGAGCGACACAGCGCGATCGTAAAGATTTGGACGGACGTAAAGGATCAGATTGAGATTTTGTCACGCGACGTGCTTCCAAAGCGCGGATCGGCGTACACAATGATCGAATCTGGTGCCCGTGGAAGTTTGGGACAGTTGACGCAGATGATCGGTATGAAGGGATTGGTGTCGTCGGCGTCTGGAGAAACCTTGGAGCTACCTGTCAAAGGATCTTTTAAAGAGGGATTGGATGTAATGGAGTTCTTTATCTCCTCTCATGGTGTGCGAAAGGGACTTACGGACACGGCGCTTAAAACGGCAAACGCCGGATACCTCACACGTCGATTGGTGGATGTGGCGCAAGACGTGGTTGTGGTGACGGACGATTGTGGAGATACAGAAGGTGTCGTGCTCACCAAAGAAGAATCAGATGAGATTGGAGAGCCACTTACGGTGCGTATTCTCGGTCGTTACGCATTGTCTGATATCAAGAAGCCGGGAACACGTAAAGTGGTAATCAAGGCTGGTGAGTTGGTGGTAGAGGATCATATCCGTGAGATCGAAGAGGCAGAGGCCGAGTTACAAGAGGCACATGTGCGATCCGTGGTGAGTTGTCAGCGACGTCGTGGATTGTGTATCAAATGTTATGGATATGACCTTGCACACAACAAGGTCGTGAAGATGGGAACAGCGGTTGGCATTATTGCCGCGCAGTCCATTGGAGAGCCTGGAACACAGTTGACGATGCGTACCTTCCACATGGGAGGAGTTGCCGGTAAGGACATTACGCAAGGTTTGCCACGTGTGGAGGAGTTGTTTGAGGCACGAACGCCAAAGCATCGCGCGCTTATGACAGAGGTTCCAGGAACCGTGGAGATTGTGACCACAAAGCGTGAGGTTCTGGAATCCAAGACGGGTCAAAAGATTGTAGATACGCGACCGGGACAAAAGATCATTATGATTCATCACGCGATGATGGACGTAAAGATTTACAAGTGTGGTCGTGGTGGAAAGGTAAAAGTTAAGGATGGCGACACGGTAAAGGCGGGAGACGTGGTTTGTGAGAAGCCAAACGGTGAGCAGCACGTTTCTGAGGTTGATGGAGTTGTGAAGATCGAAAAAACGCATGTGCACGTGATGTTTGAATCACAGCAGTCGCGTGAGTACTTGGTCCCAGCTGGATTTACCGTGCTCGTGAAGGATGGAGATGAAGTAGAAGCGGGTGACGAGTTGACCGAGGGTCACTTGGACCTCCAGTTGCTCTATGCAACCAAGGGACGTAACGCCGTTGAGCGCTATGTGTCTAAGGAAATTCAATTCATCTACGCGTCACAGGGACAGAAGCTCAACAACAAGCACATTGAGGTGATTGTGCGACAAATGTTCTCGCGTGTGCGTGTGGCAGATCCTGGGGACACCGATTTGTTGCCAGGCGAGATCTATGAGCGTTCTACGTGGTTGATTGCAAACGATCAGCTCAAGAAGAATCAGAAGCAAGCGACGGTTGAGGAGATGTTCCAAGGAATCACCAAGGTCTCGCTTTCTACGGACTCATGGCTGTCTGCTGCATCGTTCCAAGAAACATCACGCGTGTTGATTAACGCCGCCGTTACCGGAAAGGTGGACGAGTTGCGTGGACTTAAGGAGAACGTGATTATTGGAAAACTCATCCCAGCAGGTACAGGCATGCTGCCACTTGAGGAAGATCCAGACTTCATGGAAGATCCTGAGTTGTATGAGGTTGTGACACCGGAGCCTCGTGCGGGAGACGTGATCGCCGTTGCCGATGAGATCATGGAGGCCACAACCAAGACGATTGGTGAGTTACCGGAAGGTGAGGTTTCTGATGTAGAAGACGTCGTAGAAAAGGACGTCGAAGAGATTGAGGAAGATACAGAGGACGACGAGGAGCCAACAGAAGAGGTACTTGCGTCCGTGGACGAGGAATAAAACAAAGAAGCGCTTCGGCGCTTCTTTGTTTTGTGCAAAAGACCACGTCGCTCCCGGTTGATCTCAAAGTTTGATACAATGAAACCATTATGGAATCATTTACACCCCCAACATCAGCATCGCATGGCGCACCGTGGTACTTGGTGATTATTCTCATTGTGCTTGCGCTTAGTGCGACGGGTGCGGCCATCTGGTTTGGTGTTCACCAATCGGATTCCTCAGATGTCGTTGTCACATCCTCGAATCCGCGATCGGAAGAATCAGATGCAACAAACGAGGTCGCATCGGATATCGTGGAAGAAGGGTCTACGGAATCCGACAGTACACTCCCTGGATTGGGAGAGTTGTCGGCAACAGGGCTTGATATTACGTATGATGTTGACGCACAGACGGGTCAGGGATATAAAACGGCGATGCAAAAGCTTGTGGCTGGCATGTTCGAACAGGCGCGAACGTGTGAAACATCTTCTGTCTCATCTTACGGTCTACCGTTTACAATAGCGGATGTTGCACAAAACAACTATGTGCCTAGAATCAATGATGCGGTCTTCACACAAAAAATCGTAAAAACGGCTAACAACCTGAACGGTAATCAGATTCAACTTTGTAAGTTTGGTACGGAGGTTTATGCCTTTGTCAAAAACGGAGAAGGATATGGCCATCCGATGATGTGGAACGGAAATATATTTATTCGTTATCAACCGCTCAGTGGTGTTATGGAGGATGGGTACTTTTTAGGTGACTTCCTTCCTCATCAAACCGTCGTGGGAACAAGTCGTGGAGACATGAGAAATGTTTGGTGGAGCTACTACATCCTGGATAGTGCTACACAGGCAACGGATATGGTAGAGACGTGTGTAGACTCACCGGCGACGGATACGTCCGGCAACGAGATTATCGGTAAACGACACATGTCGTGCGAACGCGTTTGGAATCAGTAAGAGTAAACCCCGCGCCTTGTGCGTGGGGTTTTTGGTTGGAGTGACAGAATAGCCGCAGATTGGTAGGATACAACCACTATGAAAGCATTTTCCAACAATATTGTGTATGTGGATACAGAGTTTACGGACCTCAACCCCTACACAGGTGAGATTTTATCGGTGGGCATGGTTAAGCCAAATGGGGAGGAATTCTATGTGGAGATTGCCTATGAGGGAGAGATACATCCGTGGGTTCGCACCAATATTTTACCAACGCTCACGGGAGAGAATATCTCGCGCGACGAGGCAAAAAAGAAGATTGCAGATTTTTTGGGAGCAGGGAAACCACACATGGTAGCATTCGTCCCGCAGTACGATATGGTGTACATGGTCAAGCTTTTTGGAACAGAGTCACTTCCCTTTCATTGGATGCCGATCGATTTTGCCTCCATGCTCTTTGGCGATGGGCAAGACCCGGGTCAAATGCGATCCGAGCGCCGCGGCGTGTTGATGCATTATTTGGGATTAGACGGTAACGACTACCCAGAACATCACGCGCTCAGTGACGCACGCGCGCTCAAAGATGTTTGGGCAGCCATGGTGCAGTAACATTTCTATTCATTGTTAACTCCTCGCTATGTCTGGACATAACAAGTGGTCCAAAATCAAGAATAAAAAGGGGGCAGCCGACGCAAAACGTGCGGGTGCGTTTACAAAAATTGCAAAAGCGATCGCGGTGGCCGCGCGTGAAGGTGGGGGAGACATGAGCATGAATTTTAAGCTGCGCATTGCGGTCGACTCAGCCAAGGCGGCCAACATGCCAAACGACAATATTGATCGCGCGATTAAGCGTGGAACTGGTGAGGGTGAAGGCAACGTGATGGTGGAGGGATTGTATGAAGCGTACGGCCCAAAGGGTGTCGCGTTTGTCATTTCGACGTTATCGGATAATAAGAATCGAACTGTGGCAGAGGTTCAAACGGCGCTTAAGAAGTCGGGAGCTACGCCCGCAGAACAGGGGAGCGTGTTGTTTAATTTTGATCGAAAAGTCGTGGTGGTTGTAGCTCGTAACGCCGAGGTTGTCTCACCCGAGGACATGGAGATTGCGTTGATTGAGGCGGGCGCAGAAGATATTGAAGAAAGTGATGAAGGGTGGATTGTTACGGGTGCGATCGATACGTTTAAAGCGTTGATCGATGCGTTAGAAGCTATGAACATTAAGCCAGAAGAGGCGAGTTTGCAGTACGTGTCCAAAATGCCCATGGAGGTAGATGAGGAAGCACATGAAAAAGTGGAGAAGATCACCGACGCGTTGGAGGATTTGGATGATGTGCAGGAGGTGTTTACGAATATCAAGTAGGGTGTTGGCCAATAGAATGAACACAACACCTAAAGTTACGCTCGGGATTGATCCAGGATACGACCGCATGGGGTATGCGGTTATTGTTGGTGATGTGGGACAGGAAACGTTGTTGGATGTGGGGTGTATTCAAACGGAGAAGACGGACACGCATGCAAAGCGATTGAGTGTGATTGCAAGGGAGGTTCGCGGGTTGTTTGATACACATCACCCCACGCGCTTGGCGATTGAGACATTGTTTTTTTCTAATAATCAGACCACGGCTCTGGCGGTGGCCGAGGCACGCGGCGTGGTGTTGGCAATCGCCGGTGCGTTTACAGTAGAGGTGATTGAGTTGGGACCTGGGCAAGTTAAACAGTCCGTCACAGGCAATGGAGCAGCAGACAAGCAGCAGGTTCAGGAAATGATAAAGCGAATTTTGCACCTAAAGGAGATTCCAAAACCAGATGACGCTGCCGATGCTGCAGCTATTGCCTGGGCTGGGTTGGTTGGGTAGTGATTGTTAAAAATGGCGCCGTTTTAGGCGTTTTTTTATTGTTTTATACGCGAACTATTGACAAAATGGTATTTTAGGGTATAAAGGTTAGGTCGAACGGAAGGAGGACAGTATGAATCTATGTATGTAGGCAGCGGAAGCTCTCTCCGCAAACGCCTACACCCCCCCACTCGACATCTTCGACCACACCTTCCGCGCACGGCTCGCGCCGCGCTGAAGGTGAAAGAACTACCGACCTTGGACAAAGAGGATCATTTGAGGTGAGAAAGCACCTGCGGTAGTTAGTCCACACGGGGTACGTTGGTTGGTCAGCCACGTACGGAGAGACCTGTGGAGCGCGCGACTTTTGTATGAAACGCGCTTAGGGTATTGCAGACGCTAGGTGACCATCGGAAAGGGCGTGCGAGGTCCTGGTTACTCAAGCGGGTAGGGTGTAAAAAGCCCAAATCTATGTCAACGTACGTGAACGGCGGCCATCCGAGGCTGCCGTTTCACTTTTTTATGAGGGATTGGCAAAATGGCTCTCTACGATGAGTTACCTCATAAGAACAATGAATAGTAAGGCCAACTGGATCAACTCTTGCAAAAAAATGACCTATTTGTTATAGTTGCCTACGAAAAAGAACATGCGGGTATAGTATAGTGGCTTATTATGCGAGCCCTGCCTGCCGGCAGGCAGGCTTCCAAGCTTGAGATGAGGGTTCGGGGATTTACATCTACGAAAACAAAATCCGAGCTATGATAACTGTCTATGCGCTGGTGAGTGAATTTGATGGGACTCTGTACATAGGAATGTGTAAAGATCTTGATCGACGATTAAGTGAGCACAATTCCGGAAGAAATCGATCAACAAAACACAAACGGCCGTTCCGTGTTATTCTAACGGAAACTCATCCTGACTTTATAGTAGGTCGCATTCGAGAAAAGTGGCTGAAGTCGGGAGAGGGAAGAAGGTACATTAAACAATATGCGGGTATAGTATAGTGGCTTATTATGCGAGCCTTCCAAGCTTGAGATGAGGGTTCGATTCCCTCTACCCGCTCCAACGAAAGGCACCCCGAAAGGGGTGTTTTTCGTTGCAGGGTGGGAGAGCATATGCCATTAGTCTTTGTGCAACACGTTGGATTTAAACACACGTACGATTGTTGATTCTCTTAGGAATTTTTCCTCTCCGAGCTCGATAAGTCTGCGTACAAGATCAATATTAGACACACCCGACATCTTCCAGTTGTGATGGTAGAGACTCCCGGGGAGCGTGTTCACCTCGTTAACGAATATGTGCTCTCGCTTTGAGTTAATAAGGAAGTCAACGCGTGCGGTGCCCGTGCATCCTAGAACGCGATAGACTTGTTTTCCCAGCTCTTCTACTTTGTGTGCAAGATCTGATGATATTTTTGCAGGGACTTCACTATAAGCGCTGTTACCTCCCGATCCTTTTTTCCCGCCAGACAGATATTTGTCTTCAAAGTTAAAAAACTCTGTCTTGTTCAAAGGTCGCTCAATGCTGGCAACCTGGGGCTGGTCATTCCCCATGATTGGAAGCGTGACCTCAATGAGATTGTCTACACTCTCCTCAACCAGCACTTTGTCGTCATAATGAAATGCGACTTCAATAGCGCGTTTGAGTTCTGTTTGATTCTTTACTTTTGTAATAGCAATAGATGAGCCAAGGTGTACCGGCTTTACAAACAGTGGCCACGTTAGTCCGGCGGTCTTCTTGATGCAAACGTCCATATCGGATAGCCATTCTTGTTTGGTAAACCAAACATACGGCACAACTGGGATGCCTTCTGCTTCTGCAATTTGCTTGGTGAATACCTTGTCCATGGCAACGGCAGATGCGGCAAGATCGCAACCGACGAACGGAACGTTTGCCATGCGCAGAACCCCCATGAGACTCCCATCTTCGCCGAACGTTCCGTGCATAGCTGGAAATACAATGTCGACTTTTACAGTCTTCGGGATGATGCCTGGAAAAATAATAGACAAAGCATTCCCGAGTGACAGTTGAAGAGGCTTTAATTTCTTGAGCTTGCCTTCAATACCACCTTTCCTAAAGTAAGCCATATCGTTCATTGCTTCATCGGAATACCAATCACCGTCCTTTGTAACATAGATAGGTAGGATGTTGTACTTGCCCATAGCAACAAGTGACTGGATGATGGGCGTGTGGGCCGTGATAATAGAGACGTCATGCTCGGCACTTTTCCCACCAAAGATTACTGCGATTGTTTTCTTGTTAGGCATATTGATCGGGCCAATCGTTTTGAAGAAGAATAATGTCGCCCTTCACGGTCATGCTAGGCAAGGTTGCGTAGGCTTTGAGAGCATCATCGAACCAAATAATTTCTCCCTTGTAGTTGGCTTCTCGCAACCCTTGCTCAATATAGGGGGTGACAGAGTTGCTTATTAGTACGACGCGCTCTATCTTCGCGCTAGCGAGCTGATGGCCAATCTTCATGTGAACCTCTTTTGAGCGCGAGCCCATCTCCACGAGCCCGGGCGTTACATAGAATCGACGACCCTTGAGGGTTTTAAGAAAGTCGATGACGACACGTACTCCGTCGGGGTTACCGTTATAGCTGTCGTCAAGCGTTGTAATACCGCTTTCATCAACTCTTGGTTCGAGGCGATGCTCAAATGGTTTTGTATTGGCAACGCCGGACTGAATGTGTTCGTTTGTTAGGCCGAGCTTGTGAGCGATGTCGACTGCCGCGACTAATGGACCAATCTGATGCATGCCGAGAAGTTTTGATTTGAGCTTGATCTGTTGGTCATCCTTTGTGAGCGTGAAAGATGTGCCCGATAGGTCTGTTGCTGGATTATGTACGTGCCAGCTCCCAATTCCATTTTGGTCATAAAGGATGTGAGATTCTTTTGCATATGTGCACGCAATTTGACTCTCTCCATTTATATAAACTGGTTGCGATGGTAACGCCTCGGCTAACTCAAAGATCGTTTTGGCGGTTTGCTTTAATGTTTTAAATTTCTGCAGGTGTGCCTCATTGATTCCAGTAATGACCCCGATGTCGGGTTGCACGATCTTGCAAAGCTTTGCTACATCACCCGGGTAGTATTCTCCCAGCTCAAAGATCAACACTTTCTCATCTCCTTTGAGTGTTTTAACAAAAGCGCTAACGCCTAGCGGCGTGTTGTAACTATGTGGAGGGGCTGCAACGTGCTTACCCTCAGACAAAACGGTGTGGAGCATTTCTCTCATGGATGTTTTTCCGTAACTACCAGCAATAGCAATTTTTACCCCTTTGTGACGTGCCATTGTTTGCGTCGCACGCCAGATTATGAGTGCTTCGATGGGTTTTTGTACAAATAGTTTGAGAATAAATAGGGGGATCGTGATTATGTACGCCAATAGAAACGGAGACAGCATGAGTACGAGGATGCCTAAGAGTTTTGTAGCAATAGCTGACCCATAAACAGAAAGAGAAGTGCCTAACAGTATGAGCGCGAGCCAAAGAAGTCTGCCAAGGTACAGGAGAGCAAGCGCTTTGTGCGATTGCTTAAGTTGCTTGCGCTTCTCGACCTTACTAAAGTCACGCGTTCGGTGGAGCCAGTTGATGTAATCACCAATGTTGTATTCCGTGGCTTGGAGCATGTATACGAGTGAGCGTAAGAATCGAGGACGATAGCGAGATAGAAAAGAGGTAGTCATAGGAAATGTTTTATGGCTCTTGCGACGGTACGGGACTGTTCCTGAAAGACAAAATGACCGGCGTTTGGAATAATGCAAAGCTCAGAGTTGGGGATACTCTGCTTGAAGGCGTTTGCCTCTGTAAGTGGTGTTTCGGCGTCCTCCTTACCCCAAATAAGCAACGTTGGAGTACGTACTTTCTTTGCATCTGTTCCAAGATGTTCATTGACTACATTAACGAACGTGTCTTTGAGCGCACCGGCTTCCGTATAGTCCTTGCTTGCACGTGCGCGTCGCATTACGCGCTTCAACGTATTTCGTGCAATCGAAAAAGGCGGGATCGAAGTGACGATCTTTCCGATCTTTATGATTCCCGTTGCCAAGTATGCGTGCTTGGTCTCCTCTGCCAATCCAGCAGAAGCAATTAACACTAGTTTCTTGGGAGAGATTTTGAGCGTTGCAACTGCCTTAACGGCGATCCTACCACCAAATGAATGTCCAATAAGGACATCTGGATTGTCTATGTCGAGCTTTATTAGAAACTGACGAACAAACGCAGCGTAGTCCTCAACTGCCCATGCCTTAGGAGGGTTCTCGCTCTTTCCGAAACCGGGCAAAGAAAGAGATATGCACCTATTGTTGGAGCTTAGGATATTTGTGAGTGAGCTGAACGAACGCGCATTTGTACCCCAACCGTGTAGCAAGAGGATTGTTGCGCCTGCTCCGTTATCCGTATATTCCGTATCAAGGTTATTTACAATGATCTGCATAGATTAATAGTCCCTTGATAACGGTTGTGAGCTGCTATCAAGTCTTGTTACTTGTATTTAATTGTTTCCAAATCTGCTCAAACATCCAGCGCTGCGCATCTGCAAACTCCTTTGACTGAATAATAAAGCCAATAACGCCAGTTTGCTCATTGAATGAGAGCATCGCGACCTTATTGCCGTAGATGTAGGTTTCATTATTAAATGGGGCATCACCTTCTATTACAAGAGTTTCACGATGATTTTTTGCATCGGAGCTTTGGATCTTGCGTGCCTCGAGAGAGTCTGTCGCAATGAGACGCAGTGTGATGTTTTGCGAGAGTCGCTGTTGAATAAAGCTGTCATGCTCCTCTCGTGAAAAAACCTCAGCCTCCTCACGGAAGTTGGACATGAGGAGAAGCTCAAAGCCCGAGCCCGACAAGATATCGTTCTTTATCTGATGGAGACCGTCGTTTCCAGTAAATACTTGCAGAACGGGGCGGTCATTACGACTGCCATACTGTGCGAGGAGTTCCGGCATTGCTTCTTCGATAGACTCTACCTGCCTTCGCATGCGGCGGATCTCGGTGCGTAGACGAGCAATGACGGCCTTTGGTTCGCGTGTCCAAACCACCTTTCGTCTGCCAACCGTCTCCTCCTCCATGAGACCTAGCTCTTTGAGTTGCTCGTAGGCGATGTATGCCGAAGACCTATCCATCTTGGCGGTCTTGGCAATCAGTCCAACGGAAGAACGACTCAGCTTGTAGCTCGTTAGAAAGAACGAAATGGCGTTCGGGCTTGCATGCAGGTGTTGTAGCGCCGTTTTGATTGTGTTGAGCTCACTCATAAGATAGGGGATTATGCTCACTTGGGGAAATAAAATCTACTTACTCATGTATGTAACTTAGCAAAGTACTGAAAAAAGGGCAATGCGTGCTTATCGAGATGTAGAGGATAATTCTACGGCATAAGTCATTAGTGATCACCTGGTAGAAATACTCAACCTATATCACTATCCTCTCAAATATTCGCCTGGCGTATCAATGATGTTTACTGCGAGACGAACAAAAACAAGAACCGCCCACCGAGTGACGTCGCCCTTCATCGACGTATCGATGGGGGTCGGTTCTTGGTTGGGCGGTCAGATGTATCTCATCTTCTTCACCCGTCGCATCTCCTCACGCAGGAAAACATGTTAAAAAAATGCGGGTGTTTAAGAGAGACAGCTATTTTAAAACGCAAAACCCCGGACCTCCAGACCGTGATTTTGCACGGGGGTGGTTCGGGGCGTAGGTGGAGACATGTAGCAAGACATGTGCTCCGAAGGGTTCCTGCTTGCTCAGGATTTTTTTGGGGGGCTAGTAGCGGGCGCCGTAGAGCCGACGATCGAGCTCGAGCTCGATCTTCTCGCAACGCCGATCGTTGGCGGTCTTCCTCCAGTCGCGGCCGAACGCCGCCACGAAGGCGGAGTTGGCGGCGACGCGGGGGCCGCTCACCCCCGTTCGGTAGAAATACCCACCGAACTGCCCGTAGGCGTATGTCCACCGACCGAAGTCGGCGGGCTCGGCCAGGTCCGCCTGCAGGAGCTCGTGGATGAGCTCCTGCCGGGCCGCCTTGTAGGCGGCCTCGGCGTGGCGGGAGGCCTGTCGTCGCTCCTGGTAGGCGGCCTCGGCCGCCTCCCGGGTGACGACATCCACGCGGCCGTCCAGACGGCCCCCCAGGCGGAGGGTGGCCCGGATTCGGCCGTTGATCAGGAGCTTGCGCTCCCCAACGGAGCCCCCGATCTCAAACCGGCCGTCCACGAGGAGGACGCACCCGGCCTTGTTGGCCAGACGGTCCTCCATCCTCTCGTTGGCCGGTGAGCGACCCATGGCCACCCTCAGAGCGGTCCTGGCGGCATCGCGCCGCCGCCCCTCCTCCTCGCGGGGGGCTCCGCTTGTTCTGCACCACTCCCACGAGGGGAGATCTGCCTCTGCGGCGAGGACCTCCTTGATGAGGATTTCCCATTCTCGCGCCGGGAGGCGCACCATGACGTTGGTTTCCTTTTCCATCATCACTCCGTGGGGTGGTAAGCCCCGTTCATAGGTATCTCGCTTGCACGAGACCGATCCGTTATCGTCTTTCAGAATGCTGTATGAATCAGCGTTCCGGATCGTCTGCGCGTTAGGTGAACCTATTCCACCTTTGGCGTAACAATCTTATACCATAAAAAACACCTTTTGTCAAGAGGTGACCATGGAAAAATGGCTAATTTTAGCCTAAAAGAAAAATAAGATAATCAAGTCTCAGGTCGTATTGTTTATAAATAAATGCCGCCGCCCTAGGTTTGTTGGGCGATGAAAATTAAATAGAAATGTAGCAAAAAAAGCCAAATCCCACCAGAAGAACAGATGGGATTGACGTAGGGATTTTGGCTCAACCCGAGAACCGGGGAGCTGGGGAGCACGATCGTCTTCTTACAGCAGGTTCAAGAGAAACTGCCGGAAGGCATCCGCGTCCAGGGTGTTTGCGTCCGGAGTGCCGCGCTGCCGGAGCTCGCTCAGGAGCAGATCGTCATTGCGACGGATCTCCTCGGCAACGTCTTCGAGCCGTCTTGAGGACGGGAGGACGTCGCGGATCCACCACAGCAGATCATTCTCCCCGATGGGGCAGATCTCAAAGCGGTCTCGCCACCGGTCCCGCTGGCTCAACCGCGACGCGTCGCAAAAGCTCCACGTGATCGCCAGGTTGCCGATCCAGACCGTCTCGCTGCCGCCGGAGCGCTTGGCGAAGGAACGGTGCACCGTGTACGCGGGCACTCCTTGCTCCACGAACGCGAGCAGCCGAGGATCCTTGCGGACCTTCCGCGGTGCCTTCTGCAGCCACACCTCCAGATCAATCTCCGTGGGAACACAGCTCTTGTCACACGGCTTCACACGGGCAGACACCCACCCCTCCGACCGGGACAGGAGCACGTGCTTGCCGTTGATGCAGACGTACAGATCCATCGCATCGTAACAGTCAGAAAGTCCGAACAGGCGCATGGTGACCTCCAAAAGTTGTAGACTCCATACAATCCTCGTGCAGCAAGGACTCTATGCAGTGCCCGAGAATCAGTTGACCTCAGGCAAGGGGGCGCGTGACCGCCCGGAGCGATGGCTTACCCCGTTCTGGACGGGACCCGATTGCGTGGCTCAAACGCAAGGGGTCTGCTCGCGAGGGCGAGGGGTGGAACAGCCTTTGCCGCGTGTTCCGATCGCGGGCTGGGGTTTACGTTCTGCGTCGGATCACCCGCCGCCCTCCTGTTGCCGCCACGTCCACGTCGCTGTGCCGTCCTCCTCGGCGCAGCTCATCGGCGCGGTCAAACACGGACCGGCGAACGGGGGTCGTCTCGGACTCGGCCAGCTCCTTGGCCCGCACCGGCAGGTTGGTCTCAACGCGCAGCGTGAGGCCGTCTACCGTAATGCGGACATAGAGCTTGCCGCAGGTGAAGCTCAGACCCTTGCCATTACGAAGACCTATCTCAACCACATTGAGCTTGTTCATCGCACACCTCCCAATCTCTTGTTGCGTACATTGATTAACTCTCAGAATCCTTTTCTGCCTAGAATTCTGTAGAGTGCCCGAGAAGTGAATCTTCTCAGGCCTCGTACGTATACCTCCTACTGGCAGCCGCGACGCATTGCTGTTCGTCTCTTTTGTGACCAATTTGTGCTGGTGAGAGCACATGGTCGTGAGGCGCCAGAAGTGCCGTCAATACCACCTGGGGTATTTGACACTTCCTTTCCTCCATAGAACCTTCGTTTTGCAAAGACTCTATGCAGGGCCCAAGAAGCGATTCTCCTCAGGCCACGGAAGCACCTCCTTTCAGTAGAGACTTGGGTTTTCTCGGATGTCCCGCTGAAGCTGAACGGTGGCAGACACCACGCCGGGAACCTCCTCCTGTCCAAACCGCGCGCGAACGCGGTCGAGCATTTGAGGCATGGTTCCCTGCGCCACGACCAGGTAAACCTGATCGGGGAACATGCGCCGGAGCCACTTCAGGTACCGCGGGGTGCCGACCTCGAACGTCCTATCCAGCTTCTTGATCCTTCTCCCGGAGGAGGGGATCTCGAGCTCAGATCGACGCCAGCTACTGAACAATGTGTATCGACGCATGGAACCTCCTCGTTCTCCTCCGAGAACAGTAAGTGAGTTGTATCCTCCACAAAAATGCCATACAGGATCGCGCCTTTGTGGAAGACCCGAGCAGTGCCCAGGTCCACGTTGTGCAGGAATTTTCAATCAAGATGGGACCTGCAGCCCGGGGGTTTTGCCTGGCTAGGGCAGGGTGTTTGCGGCACCCTTTTACGCTCGTGTGACCCACGAGCGTATGAGGACTACCGGTGCGCGCGGCGGCGGATTACGACACAAGGTCGCTTCGCCTGCAGCTCGCGATCGGCCTTTTCACGGGCCTCACGCTTGAGCTGCTGCGGGCTGGTGGTAAACCAGACCGCGCCGTGACGCACCACTCCGTAGCTGGGGGTGATGGCCATCGCTCCTCCTCCACGAACAGCTCGAGTTACTCAAGCAGTTTGTGGAGCGTCCGAGCAAGCAGAATTGCAAGCTCGGGCGCGAAGATAAGGTGGGAATAAGTAACGCAAGTGCTTACTCCCGCGGCTGGTTGCCTTCTCAGGCTGTGCGAGACGGTTGCGACCGCCAACCAGTCTTTGACCCTTCCGTGTGTCTTCCGCCCGTCTGAGCGGAAAAACCCGATGGAATTCGGTCGGCTGATGGGTGTCAGCCTTAGGAGTATGCAAGTTCTCAACTTCAGAATCCTGGCTGGCCGGCCTGGGACTCCTGGTTGAGCGGACGGAATGGGGGGCGCCCAAACCATCCGCCTTTTTATCCGGATCATCGCCGTGCAGATGACTGACACGAACGATTCACCGGTTAGGCCCTTCCTTGCATACAACCTGATCGCCATTGCCCCAGCAAACCAACCCGGTGGTTGATTGGTCGCGCCACTCGGGCGCGATGCCGGTAACAAAATGGTTGCGATCAGTTGAGGGCGTAGCCCAAACCATTGCTGTGCAAACGTGGATTGGAGAATCCACTGTCCGCACTCACTCTTGCAGGGTTCCAACCCGCAAGCACCTATCAACTCCAGTACCGATCCTGGAGGGGTCTCCCGACCCAACGTGGATACGTCATGATAGGCGTGGCGCTATGAATGCTTTCGCATCCCCATGGTGTTACCGCCATGAGTTTCCTCCTGTTACCAGGAGTTATCTTTGACCAGATGGTCTGGGTGTGCCAAGCACCCACCCTGTTTTGCCGTCCCACCGGCAACAGAGTTCTTGTGCGGATTGGACAGGTTGCGTCCTCTGCCGCGGATCTCCCGCTACCAGCTATAGCATGGCGTCTATGTGGTGCTAGCGAGAGATCCGCGGCGGGGCCGCGTGGCGGGGACACATGTGTCTCAAACGGTGTTGTAGACCATGGATCCAGCCTTTTTAATCCAGATTGCCGTACGTTGTAGTGCCGTTACATGAAATTTCCTACAGCCATACGCACATTCCAGGAGAACGATCCATATCGATCGTCCTTTGTTCTTGCAACGTAGTTGTTACAAGCCCTGTTTCACTGTTTGTTTGTAAGATGCATGGATCACTGAGGCGTTGTGCTCTATCAGTGAACAAAGCAGATTAACATGGAAGAGGCATTGTGTCAATCCATTGTTGCCAGAATTAAAATAAACCGCTTAAGTTAGCGGTTTATTTTGTACGCTTTTGGCGGACAACTCACAGTAAATTTAAGATTATTTAGTACGTCGCAGGCGAACAAACACGCCTCTTACGCTTGACAAAGCCGCAAAATTGTGGTATAGATGGTTTTGATTGAACGCGCTCATGCGTTCATCAAACCTGGAAAGGGGTACGCCATGTTCGGCGGCTAGCCCCCCCCACAGCCCTCCGCCGGGTGAAAGACCCGGCCGGAAGTCGCGTACCACGCGACTCCAACCACGACGCCCCCTCGGCGTCGCATCTACAAGGACAGGTCTTCACAGAGACCTTAACTTTGTTGGAAGAATAGCTTCACCAGCCATGGCCACAGGAGGGCACCATGAACGGCTGAGAAGCGCGGAGAGCGGGGTGCGGCGTCGGTTCTCCGACGTCCGCGCCCCGCGATCCGCCAGATCTTGTGACCGCGATCCGCCCACCTGGCAGGTCGCGGTTTGTTATTTGCTTATAGACCAGGCGGCTTCAAACATGACACGGGCAGTTTGAGAAAACATTTCACTTTGAATGATAATTGCCATAATGGATCCCTTAAATGAGGTGAACACAACTCGGTCGCCATAAATCCAGATGTCGCCGTGAAACTCACCAAATGAATTGTTCAGTTGTCGAAACGCTACGCCTTTACGATGTTGATAATTTTCTCGTACATTTCCCGTATGTAGGAGACGTATATCTTGCCGTGATGGATCTGATACATTGTGAGCTTCGGCAAATATTTTTTTAACCTCTGGTGTCCCGTCGTGCACGGAATGATACACATCCTGAATATTTACAAACTCGTAGATGGAAGGAGGATTGACGGCCTGTACGTCCGCAAATAAGTTGCGCAATGCCTCGGGTCCCTCGTAAAATCGAATAAACGGCTTCTCCCCAGGTGAGAGGCTTTTCATTTCCGGCACGGCCTCTTCCATGAGTTCAATCTTATCTCGCATTTGTCGCGATTGTTTGCGGAAGTAACGCAGCGCGTCCTCAGGCTGCTCGATTGTGAACACCGTTTTTGCTCCCTTTTGAAACGTCGATAACAATCCCTTCCCTTTGAGCGCATTAATCGCATCGTACGTGGCCGTGCGTGAGACACTCGCCTTGCGTGCTAATTCTTGCGCGCTCGTGGGCCCCAACTCCAACCCCGCAAAGTAGATTTTTGATTCCACTTCACTCAACCCAAGTTGAATAAACGTGTTGATCCATTTGTTTAACATAGTAGGCTCAGTATAACAGAGACGGTGAGGTATACTAAAGCTATTATGTCACAAAGACTTATCCAATGGTTCGTACAGCTCGTCCAGTCCTATTTCTTTCTTATTCTTTTGGCTCTTGGAGCAGGCTTGCTTCTTCCTGATTCCGCAATAATTTTCGCACCCTTTGCGACGCTTCTTTTGCAAATCATCTTTTTTCTCACGAGCCTCAAGCTCAATCCAACAGAGATTTTCCGCACGGTCAGAAATACAAAGATGTTGATTGCGGCAAACGTGTTTATGCTCTTGCTGTTGCCGTCCGTTGTGTATCTGTTGGCGCAATGGATTGTGCCGGAATTTGCGATTGCGCTCATGCTTCTTGCGGCAATGCCAACGGGCATGACAGCACCTCTCCTCTCGGAGGTTGTAGGAGGTAAAACAGATGTTGCACTTGTCCTTACTCTCACAACGTCCTTGCTAGCACCGTTTACGATCCCGTTTGTGATTGGTATTTTTGCGAGCACTGCCGTTACCGTGAGCGGTGTGACGATGTTTTGGAGTTTAGTGAAGGTGATCGTTATTCCGTTTGTTCTCGCACAGGGTGTTCGATCGTTTTTTCAAAAGCACATTCAGAAAATGGCATTTACCTTTAAGCCGATCTCGCTTCTGCTACTCGGCATGTTGATTGCGGGCGTTGTGGCAAAGCAATCGCATGTCATTTTGACCAACCTTGATCAAACACTCCTCTCACTCGTTATCGCTTTGTTCTGTTTTATTAGTTTGCTACTGGTGGCGGGCTACTTTGTGGCGTACTGGCGTCCTTGCAATGATCGTACAGCCGTTTCCATTTGCATGACGTTTATGAACTTTACACTGGCTATTTATCTTGCTGGTCTCTACTTTTCCGATCCAAACGTACTCCTTGCAACGGTGCTCGTAGTATTCCCGTGGGCAATTATGTTGCTGCCGTTTAGATTTGTGGTCCATAAGTATCTTTGTAAATAAAGAATTTTGAACGTGTAATGTATGAGTGAATACAAAGGTGGGTCATCTGAGGAAGAGCGATTGCGTGCCATGGGGAGCGATCGTCTTTTGGCAGATCTTAAAAGTAAATATCGACAACCGGTACAGGTATTAGAAGGAGAGGTACAGAAACCAGAACAATCAGTAAAACCCTCCTTGGTTATCGGTCATCTGCGAGCAATGCAAGAACGGAAAGGTGAACTTGCTGCGTTACCATTTGAGTATCCTATGATTCCCGAGCGGGAAATGGAGGGGCTAAGTCATGTTTCGCAAGAGGTGGAACGTCTACGCGTGAGAACCGTTAAACGTTTAGTAGGTCTTAAGCGAACATCTGACGCGTATCGTCGTATTACCAAAGAGGCCGTGGATGATATCGCAGCATATTTAGACAAACAGTCCGTGTGGCGCTACAAGTTTGCGACTCAATCTGGGGGTGCACCAGGTGAGGTGTCCGATACAATTCGTCCAGATGATTCGCTGTACTATCTGTCTGAGCACGGCGCGTCGATGCGGCTCAAACGGTTGGCACTGTATGACGATAACCTGGCCTGGTGTCATGTGATTCAACCGATGATGGAATTGACACTTTTTGTAGAGCCTCAATCAAAAGGGGAGAGCTTCTCTCGGGTTCCGCTCCCAGGATATTCTGTAAGAGATTTTGAGACGCCAGAATTTGCGGATCGACTGAGAGACGAGGAACAGTTGTCGGGTTATGTATCAGAGTTGCGTGTGCACGAGGATCACGGTGTTCCAAAACTCGTCTCAAACATCCCAGAAAGTACATGGGACCACTTGGGAGATCCGGTGAGTGTCATTATTGATACCAATCAGTCATAACCAGACAAACACCCAGAAGTCTCAACAACCGAGTGTTTTTTTTGTCTTTTAACACCTCCTGTACTTGACCAAAACGGCATTTCCAGCTATACTCCGCCGGTATTGATTCTTTGCACCTAATATGGATTTTCGAAACATCGCCATCATTGCTCACGTTGACCACGGTAAAACGACACTTGTGGACGCCATGCTTAAACAGTCTGGTACCTTTTCTGATCGGGAAATTATTGAAGAACGCGTGATGGACAATAATGACTTGGAAAAAGAACGCGGAATCACCATTTACGCAAAGAATACGGCTATTATGCTTGGCGAGACCAAGCTCAACATTATCGACACGCCAGGTCACGCAGACTTTGGATCCGAGGTGGAGCGTGTGCTTAAAATGGTGGATTCCGTGCTTTTGCTCGTGGATGCCTACGAGGGTCCTATGCCACAAACCAAGTTTGTGTTGCGCAAGTCGTTGGAACTTGGCCTCAAGCCGATTGTGGTGATCAACAAAATCGACAAACCCTCCGCACGCCCAGATGAGGTGGTGGATATGGTGTTTGATTTGTTTAGCGAATTGGGTGCAACAGATGAACAGCTCGATTTTAAGTACATTTACACTATCGCACGAGACGGGATTGCCGTTACGGATCCAAGGGTACAGGGAACCGACTTGCAACCGTTGTTTGATTTGATTTTGGCGACCGTGCCACCAGCACCGAGCGAGAATAGCAAGCCAATGCGCATGCAGCCGGTCAACCTCTCGTACGATAAATTCGTTGGTCGTATGGCTATGGGTCGCATCGTAGAGGGAACCATGAAGTCAGGAATGTCCGTTGTGGTTACAAAACTCGATGGAACCAAGGAAAATCAAAAAATCACCAAGTTGCAAACTACGATGGGTCTTGTTAAGCGAGACGTGGAAGAGGCCTATGCCGGTGACGTGGTGACTATCGCCGGAATTCCAAACATTAACGTAGGAGAGACCGTAGCACAAGACGCTACCGTGGAGGCGCTACCTGCGATTCACATCGACCCGCCAACGTTGACCATGGATTTTATGGCCAACAGTTCGCCGTTCGTTGGAAAAGATGGAAACCTGGTTACGTCCCGACAGATTCGAGAGCGCCTTGATCGCGAGTTGGAGACAAATGTTGGATTGCAGATTACGGATTCCGATACTGGTGAAGCGTTCCATGTGAGTGGACGTGGAGAAATGCACCTTGCGGTGTTGATTGAGACCATGCGACGCGAAGGGTATGAGTTACAGGTGAGTCAGCCACAAGCAATTATTCGGATGATTGATGGTGTAAAAGAAGAACCATATGAGTCCGTAACAATTGATGTGCCAGATGTGAGTGCGGGCGCCGTCATTGAAGCGCTTGGAAAGCGAAAAGGCGAGATGATCAACATGGAAAGCCGAGACGGATTTACGCGACTTGAGTACGTCATCCCTACGCGTGGATTGCTCGGATACCGTATGGATTTCGTGACGGCCACCAAGGGCGAAGGAACGCTATCGCACATTTTCTCGCATTACGGACCGTACAAGGGAGAGATTGAGAAACGCACAACGGGATCCATTATCTCTGGAGTTACAGGTAAAGCACTTGGATTTTCGCTCGCCAACCTCCAGGAACGAGGAACCTTGTTTATTGAGCCTACCGTTGAGGTATACGAGGGAATGGTGATTGGGGCAAGCGCCAAAGAGAGTATGACCGTTAACCCATGTAAGGGAAAACAGTTGTCCAACATGCGTTCCAGCGGTGCGGACGAGGCACTTAACCTCACGCCGCCGTTGGATATGACGCTTGAGCGTGCACTTGAGTACATTGTAGAAGACGAGTATGTGGAGGTAACGCCCCACTTTACGCGTATTCGTAAAAAGTACCTCACAGAGGTGGATCGCAAACGTCACGGTTCAAAAATGTAAATACAAAACCCGGGAAACCGGGTTTTTTGGTAGTTGCTTGTCGCAAACGGGCAACCGCTCTATACTAATACCATATGAACCAAACAACCAATTCAACGGCTCGGGACGTGTTCTTGTACCTCCTTGTGACCGTTACGCTTTATACGATTTCTGTGTCGGCTATCTCGACGTTGTTTCAATATGTGAACCACTTTTTTCCGGATCCGGTGAATAGTTTTAATAATGTTTCAGACGTCCTACGTGTTTCTTTGTCTGTTCTGATCATATTTACGCCGGTTTACGTGTGGGTTGCGTGGTTTTTGAACAAGGATATGCTGGCACACGCGGGTAAATATAGCCTGGCGATTCGTAGGTGGTTGATTCATCTCACGCTATTTGTGTCGGGGATTACTATTATGATCGATCTCGCGACGCTGATCTATAATTTTCTCGGTGGCGAGTTGTCCATGCGGTTTGCGCTTAAAACCCTCTCCGTATTAATTGTTGCGGCTGCGGTCTTTGCGTATTACATTTGGGATATCAGACGCGAGGCTAAGGCAATGCCTGTCAAGATGATGTGGTTGGCACGTGTCACGTTGGTGCTGTTGGCAGCAAGCGTGATTGGCGGATTCTTTATCATGGAATCTCCCGCACAACAGCGTCTAGAAAAGTTAGACAACCAGCGTGTTACAGACTTGTGGACCGTGCAAGGAGCGGTAGAAAACTATTGGTATGAACAAACAGCACTTCCAGAATCGCTTACGGGTGTCAACGTATACCTTACGTTACCCGTGGATCCACAAACGGGTGAGGGGTATGAGTACAATCGGTTGACGGACACGACCTATGAACTTTGTGCCACGTTTACCTATGCACCAACCGCGGACATGGGATACTCACGACCAATTCCTTATGGAAGTGGACTCGCCGAGCGTGACTTTTACGCGCATAAAGTTGGTCATGACTGCTTTACCCGCGACGTTTCTCGGCTCAAGTAGTTTAAGAAAAAAACAGGTCCTACGCGGCCTGTTTTTCTGTTTGGGAGGTGTCTTGTTGATCAAAATGTTTGTCGATAATGGAACGAGCAATGTCTTTGTAGCGAGACTGGACGATGGTATCTTGTCCGGTCGTAACCTTTTTTTCATTCAAGTCGCCATCTAAGCTATCACTGCGTTTTGTTAACCCGTTGTCTTTTCGCCATTTATAGAGGGCGGCAGAAGGTGAGTCCCCCTCGTAAAAAACGACTTTACTTGGTTTTTGGTCCGGGTGCGCCTCGAATCGTTTGTTCCAATACTCTTGAGAGGGAATCGTCCTTTCTGCCGTTTTATAATACGCGCCCATTTTAATAAGGGCGTTATTCATATCCTCGACTACTTGGTTGTTTGGATCTGGTTCTGCAGCAAGGGCTTTTTGAACTCTCTCTGATAAGACGACGAGAGGCACAACGTCATAGAGTACATCCTTGGCTGTTTTATCAGAGATACCCAGTGCCTCTTGAATGTTTTTCCTTAGCTCGGTTTCTATCTCTTTTTTTCTCCACACTCTTTCTGACGGTGGAAGAGAGTAGGATTCATATTCTTTTTCTCTGGATGCTGCTGCGAGTTCAATAATGACTCCGGATTCAAGTACCGATTTTAATTGTTGTACACGTTCCGTATCAACGATAGGGTTTTTGTCCGTATCGAGTTCATAGCGAGAGCCTGTTTCTGGATCCACGGCTGCTTCTTTTGGCAGGAATGTGACTCCTGCATCAATTGGGATGCCTTCCTCGTCTTTTTGCCAAACCCACAAATCATTTCTTACTGAGTCTTCACCTGCTTCTGTAAGATCGCGACCATGCCCCCCGCCAAACTGGAATTCGGATGCAATAAGGGCAGAGGGAAACGCAATAAAGACTTCATTATCTCGTTCGGATCCGTAGTAGGCATCGGCCACCCATTCTGTGGCAAAATGAACAGCGCTATGATCGGCAAAACTATTCCAGCCTTCTCGTTGGGTTAGTTGATCAAGATGCGCATAGGCTTCTTCTTTTGTCGCAAAGGAGTCTAATTTAAGCTGTTTTGCAATCGCGTCATCCTTTTGATCACCTTCGAGTTTAATACTGATTGCTGACTGTAGCCGACCTGTTTCCAAGACACTATCAAACGCTGCATGATATTCCTGTAATCCAGAGGTATGGTAACTAAGCTCGGCATGATCTCGGATGCCGCGACGGCTAACGTGTGTAACCATTTCGGAAGGGAAGCGGCGCAGCAGGTCCACATAGCTCTCCATATCCATATCGGCAAGCTTGTCTGCCCTAAAATACTCAGCTACATCGTCCATGGAAGCCTCACGATTTTCCCAAAGAGCTTTCTCGTCCTCGTAGTATTGATTCAAAATATCGTGAGCCGATGGGACATCCGTCTTCTGCTTGGCGACATACAGTTGTTCCTGTGCCTTATTGACGGAGTCTTGAGCAACGTACAGGCTGGATTCCCCCTCGCCTTGTTTTGCTCGTATCTGTGCAATCTCTGCCTTTACTTGTTTGATTTGTCTCCAATTCCAAACTTCCGCGAGTTTACTGGTTCGCAATTCTTTAAGTTGTTGTTCCACAGTGGAGAGTTCTTGCGCTGCCTCTGTAAGGAGTCCTTCTTCTATGCGTGATGCCTCCGAACGTCCGTTTTCTATCTGCTCGGCGAGTTCTGCAAGACGCTCCCTGCGTTCTCTGTCTTGCGTGCGTGCCTCAACGAGCTCTGCAGCTTTTGCACTGCGGACTTCTGCAGCTTCGGGTCGCTTCTTGGCTTCTTGTCTCAAAAAGGCGGAGGGCTTTTCCATAGGACTCAAGTATAGCAGGTTTTTGTTGATTGACAATATACCATATATGATATAAAATGTTTTTACTATGCAAACCGAACAAAAAAAGATTGGTGCCTTTATTACGGAACTACGTAAACAGCAAGGCATGACGCAGGCAGACCTCGCGCGTCAACTCAAAACAAGCCAAAGTGCCGTAGCGCGGATTGAACGGGGAGAACAAAACCTGAGTGTGGACACGCTTTCTCGGATTTCTCGCGCGCTCAACTATCAGATTGTGTCTCTTGGGACAGGTGCACTCAACTTTCAGATTGTGGGTGGCAAAAAGCTTAAAGGATCGGTGACCATGAGCACATCTAAGAATGCTGCCGTGGGTTTGCTGTGTGCGTCATTACTCAATAATGGTGTCACCACACTCAGGCATGTGCCTCGTATTGAGGAAGTCTATCGGCTTATTGAGGTGTTGGAGAGTATCGGCGTAAATGTAAAGTGGATAGAGGGGAATGATCTCAAAATTACACCGCCAAAAGAACTTAATCTTGCTGGGTTAGATGCAGAGGCGGGTGCGAAAACTAGGAGCATTATTATGTTCATGGGGCCGCTCATGCATTGGACAAAATCGTTCGATCTCCCGTATGCGGGTGGTTGTAAACTAGGAACGCGCAGCGTACACCCACATTTGGAGGGGTTAGAGAAACTCGGGCTGCGTGTGCAGGTCAAGGAAAGTGTGTATCACGTGGAGGTAAAACGCCCTAAACCGGCTGAGATTATTTTGTCGGAGGCGGGCGACACGGTAACGGAGAATGTGCTGATGGCGGCGGCAAAAATAGACGGTATAACCGTAATCAAATACGCGTCAGCAAACTACATGGTGCAGGATGTGTGCTTTTATTTGCAAAAACTCGGTGTCAAAATCGAAGGAATTGGAAGCTCTACGCTGACCATCCACGGAAAATCGGAGATCAATATGGACGTTACCTACGCGCCAAGCGAGGATCCTATTGAGGCTATGTCATTTTTAGCGGCGGCGATTGTTACGGATTCGTCTATCACGTTAAAACGCTGTCCCATTGATTTTCTTGAGCTGGAGTTGCTCTATCTTTCCAATATGGGATTTAAGTATGAGATCAAAAAGTCGTACCTTGCGGATAATGGCCAGACGCGATTGGTGGATATTCAAACGTTGCCCTCGGTTCTGACCGCGTTGACCGATAAGATCGCGCCGCGTCCATACCCGGGGATTAACATGGATAATCTTCCCTTCTTTGTTCTGATTGCATGTAAGGCAAAGGGACGTACACTCATCCACGACTGGCCGTATGAGAACCGCGCGATTTATTACACGGAGCTCACCAAAGTAGGAGGGAAGGTGACGTTGTTAGATATTCATCGTGCGCAGGTGGATGGTCCGGTCGCCTTTACGGCCGCTGACATTACTACGCCACCGGCGCTGCGTCCGGCGATGTTAATTCTTATTGCTATGTTGTCGGCAAAGGGAACATCGATGTTGCGAAACGTCTATTCCATTAACCGTGGATACGAGGATATCGCCGAAAAGTTCAGTAAGCTTGGTGCCAATATCAAAGTGGTTAGGCAGTTGTAGTGTTCGTTTTTTGCTGCGTTTTTAAAACACCCCTAGTGGGTGTTTTTGATTCCAGTTTTGCACAGATCATTAAGCGGGCAGGCGGCACAGTTTGGTGTGCGGCCGCACACATCACGACCAAGCAAAATTAAGTACTCGTTGAGATCAAGATAGTCTTTGGGGTCGGCAATGGCGTTGAGCTCTCGTTCAATTTTGGCGGTGTTCTCTGTTTTTGTCACCCATCCGATGCGTGGAGCAATGCGCTTTACATGTGTGTCGACGGCAACACCTACGTTTATCCCAAAGGCTTTTGCCATAATGAGATTTGCCGTCTTATTGGAGACGCCGGGGAGCTGCATGAGCGCATCATAATCCGCGGGAACGTTTCCTCCATGATCGCGAACAAGGATCGTGCCGATCCCTTTAAGATAACGTGCCTTAGAATTATAAAATCCCGTAGATCGAACAATCTGCTTGAGTTTCACAAGATCCGCCTGTGCGTAAGCCGCTGCTGTCTTATACCTTTTAAAGAGCACCCTTGTGACTTGGTTAACGCGCTTGTCGGTACATTGGGCAGACAGTACGGTTCCCATGATCAATTCCAATGGGTTAGACCAGTGCACAAAATCTGTTGGCGATTTTTTGTATCGCTTCCGTAGTCGCCGTAGAACTTCTTTGTAGGATTGTTGAGAGGCGATCATGCTTTTATCTTAGCAAGAAATGGACCGGGTACAAAGACTTACACAGGTGCAGCAATCGAATAGAGAAATCCATTTGGACGTATGTGTTCCTTACGAACTTGAAACAGAATGACGCCGTTATGGGTAGCGAGCTCGGCCGTGCTGTGGCCATGTGAACCAATATATTCACGACATTTAATAGGCGCCCAATTGTGGGAAGCACGCGGTGCAAAGGTGAAAGTAGCACTCTTTGCTTTACCCTGCGCGACGATTGTATATATTTGCTGCGAAGGTACGGTAACGGCTGCACCGTTGGGGATCACGCCGATTCCTTGTAGCATATTCAGAACGCCTTTGTAAGCTTTATCCTGTTGTAAGAGATTGGACCATTGTCCTGTTTCATAACAAATACCTATGCCACCTGATCGATCCACATAGGCATCCGTTGTTCCAAGCTCTTTACCCATGAAATGATTTGAATCAATGAGAATACGTTGCACTGGAGCGAACCGTGTTAGTGGGGAGTGTTTTTCAGGGTTTAGTCCAAAGCAGAGAAACGGCTCTGACGGAAGACTTGTCGCATGGAGATCTATAAGATAATCCGTTTTTGCAAGAAGTGGTGCGAGCTCCTGAGCTCTAAGGACATCTCTTGATCGCGGCTGCGGATCTAAAAGACGCTTTGCTGTAAAGACGCGATTCATGTTTGTGTTAGAATCGGGATCTGCAGAACGAGATCGTCGTTTGTACGCCTCCGGATTTCCAATTCCTAAGTTGACGGTGCCATAAAAAAGTTGTGAATCAAGATAGTTACGAAGGCGCTCAACAATTCGAACACCCCCTGGTTCATCGCCATGGGTCGCTCCAAGAATCGTCACCGTGGGACCAGGTGAACTGCCAGTGTGTGTTGTAATAGAAGAAATAGGCATAGAAGTAAGCTGCCTGGGGTTTCCCCCAGGCAGGGGCGTTAGATCGTCGTAATACCGACGAGTGAATGAATCCTTTCTACCCAATCAATGATCTCGTCTGGTGACTCTGTCATGCCGAAGATACGTACCTCTACAGTTCCGTAACTGGTGATGCGAACCAGGTCGTAACAGGAGGCGAGTTGCTCGACTCCAAGCGCACGCATGCGTGCATGCCAGCCTTCTGGAGATTCGTAATGTGGCGAGGTTCCGATTGTATTAGGCGCATTCGATCCCATGGTGAAGGCTAACACCTCACCGTACAGTCGCAGCCGCTCACCGTTGCTGTGGTCAGAGATGCGAGCAAGCTCCACGAGGGCATCGCAGAGCAGATCATGACGTTCCACGGCTTCATGGAGAGACCCACATCCAATGTGCACATGGACACCCGCTACTCGATAGGCAGCCATGAGAACATTCTCCGGGAGACGTTCTTGTAGATGTCTGTACTTCGGATGCGTAACTCGTACGACATCATGAGGAACGACTTCGGATGCCGCAAGCCTGCACCCGATTGATGCAGCTACGCGTGTTCCACGGTTCTGAGCACTAGCCAGGTCGGAGCGCAGTGTTGCGAGCCGTCGATGAGGCACAGTACGATCCTCTACCTGACACGCAGAGAGCTCTGGCGCCCAGCGATCTGGGTTGTGTCCGAGTGAACGTTGGAGATGATGCATGCAACGAAGAAATGAAGGTGAGAGGGGAACGGCACATTCATTCTGGTTGAGCGTAAATTCACGCTCAATGCCGACATGGTCGCGCCAGGCATGTTTGAACAAAGGGGTTAGATCCATGAGACACTCCTTGCGTGGGGCAAAAAACCCCCGCCCAAAGACAACAAGACGTTGTCTGAGGACGGGGGTTCTCCACCACCGCGGTACCACCTCAATTCCTTCTAAAAAAAGAAGGCTCTTTCATGTGCTCCGTAGATACACATTATCCCAAGGTTACGGGGGATGCCGGACACGCACAAAAGCACGCGTCATCTCATCGAGTCCAATTTCTTCTTATTCTATGATCCGGCTTCCACCATCCCGGATTCGCTTTGCAGGGAGTAATAAGAGTACTACTTCTCGAGTCATTGATTTTGTTGTTGTAAAAGGACTACCTATACGCTACAGACTGCACGTTTTTTTGTCAAACAGTATGCCCCGCCTCCCAGGATTGGGAAGCGGGGCATAGCAGGGGTTGTCAGACGGAGATCGTGGCGTAGAGCTCGTCGTCCTCGACGACGAGCTCGAGTGCCATCCCGGCATACCGCCGGGTGCTGCCCCACATGAGGCTCACCCGGCGGTGGGACCCCCGCAGGAGCCCCTCCAACGCCTGGGGGAGGGCTCTCGCGTGACGGCGCATTTGAACCGTCACACCGCGGATGTCCGCGGTGTCCACCGTGCCCGGGTGGGCGGACGGCTGTCCGGTCCATCGGATCCCCCAGAGGGGTCCGATGCGGGACAGCTCGACTCCGTCGCCGAAGTCGAGCTTCGACTCTGTCACCTCCAGGAGGAGGTGGAGGGCCTCCTTCCAGGGGAGGGTGGTGATTTCGCCAGCAACAGTCACGTTCACGTTCTGCATGGATCCTCCAAGATCCGGGGGTTTGGAAACTGCTGCCGTTATAACACGATTTTGGTGTTTTGTCAAGGTATTGCGCCCTATTTTTTTAAAAAAAATGCCAGTAAATACAACAAAAACACCACCTTTCGGTGGTGTTCATGATGGTCGGGCTAGCGGGGCTCGAACCCACGACCTCTTGGTCCCAAACCAAGCGCTCTAGCCTACTGAGCTACAGCCCGATCCGCGCATAACGAGCAAAGGCGCCAGGGCCTTTAACATCTCTATGACTCATCAGCGGAGGCATTATGCCACAAGCCCATTCCTTTGTCGAGCCCTAAAAGCTGTACCAATTAAAGTCGTCCGATCGGTCGTACATCATGCCGATTGGGTAGGAGTCAACAAGGTCTACGAGGCTAGGATTAAAGACACTAAACAGGCTATAAACGATCACATCGTCATCGATCCCATAGAAGGCTAGATCATTTTCTGAGATCTGTCGTTTTACGCCGTTTCTGATATGCCACACTACAAGATTCTGGTCCCGCACAATGCTGTCATCTGGGTGAACGTAGGAAAGATCTTCTCCCTTGGTGTAGCGCGGCCAATCCGTGGGAGCAATATCACGCACGCGCTTTGCCCAGTCTGGTCCGTAGTAATAAAGTGCCGTTGTCTCGTCGGGGATACGTCGCAAGACACCCCCTTGTTCTACGGCGTAGACGTCCGGTGTACTTTGAATTTTCACAAGCCATGTCCCTTGATGCATGGGCATTGCCGCCCCAAGGGGAATGCTTGCCATCTCACTTGCAGAGATTTCTTCTACATCGTCAAACCCAGGAAACCAAGAAAAGTAGATGGTCTCATTGGAGAAAGGTCGACGCTTTCCTTGTGAATCGATCGCGTAGACAGCGGTGTCATATTGCGTTGATGCGTTGTGATCATCTGTGAGTTTAACAAGACGAGGATAGCCGATTGGACGATCTAAGGGCTCTGGAGCAGGCTGTCCGGTAAGTGCGTCGTCTGTCGTGGAATCCACGGGTGTTACAGGCTCGCTGATTGGATCAACCACAGGATCTGATCCGGCAGTTTCGATCCATACGGCGTCAATGCCAAATAACGGATCATCTGGAGAGATGTGAATGCGATCAAATGTCACCCCATCTGGGTTTTGAATCGTCTCGATACCCGTTGGGGCCGTTCCTACAAAAATCACGATCGCCGAATGCTCAATACTCGCTCCATTCATAAAATTAACCGTCATGGAATAGAGGTCGTCGGAGGGGGCCGTGTATTGAAATGAGACGTCTCCAGTGGAGGTTTGAGGGAATCCTGGCTCCACCCAGGAGGTGGAGGAGGTAAATGTGGTAGAAGCCCCGTCTGGTGCTCCTGTAATCGAACTTGGGGCGTTGACCCCAGAACTGACGGCAACGTGGCTGTAGAGGCTCTCCGCGTGCCCTGGTGAGGGAAGAAGCAGGAGGGAGAAGGATAGGAGGGTGAGGAGGTGTTTCATATCTATCATTATTGCACTCTTGCCATGTTGGGGCAATACTGATACAGTAGCGCCGTTACAACGGGCGTGTAGCTCAGATGGTTAGAGCGCAGCACTGATAATGCTGAGGTCCCAAGTTCGATTCTTGGCACGCCCACCAATCACTTTCTTGTGTATAGAGATTGATCACGTATTTTACAGGATTTGTTTGCGCGTTCCATACGAGCGAAGTGCATTGAAGGCTATCATGGTACGGATGCAAGTTAGTCGTGCATATGTGAGCGAAGTGTGTTTGATGAGATCTTTTTAAAGCTATGAGGAGCAAAGTAATACGTACGAATATGTACGTTGTCGAGCACCGGAATGGCTGAAAAAAGAGATCGCGAACACACAAGCGGAACCAAAACGCCGGGGTAGCTCAGTGGTAGAGCAGTGGCCTGAAGAGCCACGTGTCGTCAGTTCAATTCTGACTCCCGGCACCACCAGATAAGTAAAAACCACCTTTATGAGGCGGTTTTTTGTTTGCCTATTCTCTCTGCTTTTGAAAGAGCGCGATCCAGTAATTGCGCTTATAGCGTTGATTGGCAACTACAGTGTACCCGGTTACTTGCTTAAGGGTAACAAGGGTGAGCCGAGGAAATGATTCAATAAGTTCCTTTTTTGTTAGAACACGTTCCGTAAGATTTAACCCTGGGAGAATATAGGTGCTTGGCTCTGGACCTGGATACTCTTTTATCAGCCGCTTGGCATTTGCATCACCCTCCATGGCAAACGTTCGTACAAAAAAATATCCGCCTGGTTTGAGTATACGTGTCACCTCATTGATGTAGGTAGAGCGCTGAGGCTGCATGAGGGCGTGCGAGCTTGTGACATCGAGAACAAGATCTATCGATGCGTCCTGAACAGGGTAGGGTTCACCAATATCACGAATAGAAAAGGTGGCCGTACCTGGATGATCTGTTTGATTCGCCGTTGCAATCTGGATAGCAGAAGGGGAGATGTCGTAACCGATCGCGGTTGCTCCCTTGTCCGCAAAAGCAAGTGCATGTCTGCCAGTGCCGGTACCTAAATCAAGGACGTGCGCATGGGCAAAATCAAACTTCAGTTTCTTGAGCTGTCGCAACAAAACGCGGACACAGGCAAGCGGTTCCAGATTCTCGTGAATTAGTTGATGTTGTCGATATTCGTGTTCCCAGGGGTGCATAGTCATTCTATCCTACGGTGTCTTATTGAGCGTGTCAAAGAAACAAAAACTCCTCATGCCTCAACATGGGGAGTTTATTTATTGTGTGCTACGTGATTGCAACGTCTACTTGCCGCGGTACTGCGCGGACTTTGATTTTAGTCTCGAGAGACTGATCTTGATGTACAAGACCTCGACCAACGTATAATTCCGTTGAAAGGAGGTGATCCATCCACAGCTTCCGCTACGGATGCCTTGTTACGACTTTACCCCAGTCACTGGTCCTACCTTCCGCCGCCAAAAGCGACGTTCGGGTATTACCAATTCCCGTGGTATGACGGGCGGTGAGTACAAGACCCGAGAACGTATTCACCGTGGCGCGCTGATCCACGATTACTAGCAATTCCGACTTCACGAGGGCGAGTTGCAGCCCTCGATCCGAACTGAGATAGGGTTTAAGGATTGGCTCCGCCTTGCGGCTTGGCTACCCATTGTCCCTACCATTGTATCATGTGTGTAGCCCTAGGTGTAAGGGTCATGCTGATTTGACGTCGTCCTCACCTTCCTCCTACTTGCGTAGGCAGTCTTCTGTGAAAAATATAACACAGAACGAGGGTTGCGCTCGTTACCCCACTTAAGGGTACACCTCACGGCACGAGCTGACGGCAACCATGCAACACCTGTATAGCACCCTCGAAGGCGACTCTGTTTCCAGAGCTTGCAGCTATATGTCAAACCTAGGTAAGGTTATCGCTTATCGTCGAATTAAACCACATGATCCACTGCTTGTGCGGGTCCCCGTCTATTCCTTTGAGTTTTAGTCTTGCGACCGTACTCCCCAGGCGGGATGCTTAACGCGTTAGCTTGGTTCAACGGCACTGGAAGGGTCGATACTTCCAATACCTAGCATCCATCGTTTACGGCGTGGACTACTGGGGTATCTAATCCCATTCGCTACCCACGCTTTCGTCCCTGATCGTCAGGTGTGTTCCAGTAAGCTGCCTTCGCATTTGGTGTTCTTGCTGATATTAACGCATTTTACCGCTACACCAGCAATTCCGCTTACCTCTCCCAACCTCTAGTTGTGCCGTATCACACGCGGCCTTGATGTTGAGCACCAAGATTTGACGTGTGACGCGCATAACCGACTGCGGACGCTTTACGCCCAATTACTCCGGATAACGCTCGAGGGCTCTGTATTACCGCTGCTGCTGGCACAGAGTTAGCACCCTCTTATTCCTAAGGTACCGTCACGAATTCGTCCCCTAGAAAAGCCATTTACACCCCAAAGGGCTTCATCTGGCACGCGGCGTCGCTCCATCACGCTTTCGCGCATTGTGGAAGATTCTCGACTGCAGCCTCCCGTAGGAGTCTGGGCAGTGTCTCAGTCCCAGTGTGGCGGGTCATGCTCTCACACCCGCTATAGATCGGAGCCTTGGTAGGCCATTACCCTACCAACTAGCTAATCTAACATAGGCCCCTCTCGAAGCACCTGAGTTTTACATAGGGAAATCCGTAGACTCTCTATGACCATCGAGTATTAGCCATCATTTCTAATGGTTGTTCTCGACTTCGAGGTAGGTTACCAGTGCGTTACTCACCCGTTTGCCACTCACTACCGAAGTAGTTCGTTCGACTTGCATGCCTTAGACACGCCGCCAGCGTTCATCCTGAGCCAGGATCAAACTCTCAGATAAACACTTACGAATGCTTAATAAATTAAACATTCAATAAATATCTGTCAGTTGCCTTCTCGGAGTAGAGAAGGACTTGAAATAGACGTTACAATCACGTAATGCACAATTGTGAAAGATTGAAGTCATGTGCGTCTTCCGAGACAAATCTCAGAAGTGCAGGATGAGCTCCAACTTTGCTTCCTTGTAATGATCCTTGACGATATTCAACTACCGTTGGCCAGGGGCCGAATGAGGTCGGTAGAGGAATCACTCCAATGCGACGGAATTGTAATACAGGCTGAAAATCTTGTCAAGGATTCTTAAAGGCGAGAGGAAGCGGGCTAGAGAGGTATTGGTAAGAGCGAGGTTGTGGATCAAAATATTCAATAAAAGCTGTTATAAAAAGAGTTCGGCCGGCGCCCGTGGGGCGTCGGCCGAAGAAGGGGTGAAGGATCCCTGCGGGGGCTGGAGCAGACGGGCGCCTAGCTCCCGCAGATGATCGTCGAGACGAGGGACGGGCACTGCCCGTCGATCGGCAAGTTGGCCAACATGGCCGACTCCTTTCTGAGCCGAAGCTCGTTGTACAAAAACAAGCATACAGAATGGCAAACGAGATTGTCAAGAAAAAACGCAACAAAAACAAGACCCGCACGTTTGCGTGCAGGTCTTGTAGCGGTTGCATGACTAGATGGTTAGATCATCAACGGTTGAAGTGTCGATATCATCATCCATTCCAGCCTCGTCTTCTTGAACCTCGGGTTCCATCTCGTCGCGTCGGCGATGTGTGGATCCTTCCGGCTCAATGATTTTGAGGGTCACACGGGCGTTGTTCTTGGCTCCCACAATTCGGAGAAGCGTTCGAATGGAACGCGCGGTTTGACCACTGCGTCCAATCACATACCCCATGTCTTCTGGGTTTGTGTGAAGTGTAATAAGCACCCCACGTTCATCCACGGTACGCTCTGTGCGTACGTCATCTGGATGATTGACGATGGCTTTCACCACGTCCTCGACAAACTGCTGATCTTGCTCAGCCATAGCGTTTCGTTACGTCTAATAAGAATCTCCCTGACGTCTGTCAGTGCAAGCATGATAGTATAGAGAGGAATTACACGTCAACTCACGTTATGAAACAGCAGCAATTTGATCCAAACGAATCCTACGAGGCGTTTAGAGAACGTGTGTTTGGGCCGGCCTACATGGTGTGGCATGAGGGTGGACCAGATGTGGAGCAGATTCGGGCTATAAAAGATCCACAGGAGCGACTTCACACGGCAAAAATGCTCACACGTGGAATTGTTGAGGAAAAAGACGTGGATGCGATTCCGGCGTGGGCAGTGTTTGATGCACAAAAAGGAGTAGAGGTCATAAAACCGCTTGTTGCTCACGGAGAGAAAGGTGGATTTATCGCGGCACTTGCGCAATTTCTTTTTCAATATGATTTAGAGGCGACGGAGAAGGAAAAGACCCTGTATCATGATTTGATCATAGGGATGGTTACAGAAGATCGAGGAATTCACGCTCTGGATACGATTATTGCGGCGCGCAAGCTGCCGATTGACCAAGAGATTGTGGATGCGTTGCTGGACCGTGTGGCTCATGCACCCGGGTATTTAACACGCTATCATGCCGCAAATTCGCTGTTAGAGCTTGGAAACATTGAGCCCAGGGGGATTGCTGATCACAAGGATATTTTTTCCCTGATTGTTCCTCGGCTCGACGTAAAACAGCACGAGCTCAAACCCAACGATGCGGACTGGAAGCGTCATAAACAGGCTGCAGATCTACTAAAAGCACTGCTACAGGTATGAAAATACAAATTCTCACATTGTTTCCTGAGATGGTTCAGCCCTATTTGGACGGGTCGATTTTGGGGCGCGCACAGCGGATAGGGATCAAGCTTGAGGCTGTGCAATTACGTGATTTTGCAGAGGGGAAACACGCGCAGGTGGATGACACGCCCTATGGTGGGGGCGCGGGAATGGTTATGAAAGTGGAGCCAATGTATGCAGCACTCAAAAAGCTCAAACCGTTTTTAAAGCGAAAGAGCACGTATGTGATTATGACTTCGGCGGCAGGGAAGATGTTCACGCAGAAGGATGCCCAGCGTCTAGCCAAAGAGTATGATCATCTTATTTTTGTGTGTGGCAGGTACGAGGGGGTGGATCAGCGGGTGGAAGATCAACTCGTGGATGAGTCATTTTCTGTGGGAAATTATGTGTTGACCGGTGGTGAGCTGCCGGCGCTCACGATGACGGATGCGATCGTGCGCAATATTCCGGGTGTATTGGGCAATGATGATACGCTCACAGATGAATCACACAATGAAGAAGGCGTGTTGGAATACCCACAATATACAAAGCCGGAGGAGTTTAAGGGCTGGCGCGTTCCGGACGTGTTGCTGTCGGGGAATCATGCGGAGATTGCCAAATGGCGAGAGGAACATCGGAAAACAGGGGAGACATAGACCCTCGCCATATAGCAATCTTCGAGAGTTCCCTCCGCGTGTCCCCACGAGTACGCCGGTAAGACCTTGGCATAAACGAAGCTCTTCTGTAGAGCGAAGCCGTGTAGCCAATTGAAGATTCTGTATGAATCGCCACGATCGGCACACACCTGCAGCGACGCGGAGTGTTGACGTGGGTCTTACGGCGCACACAGTGCAGACACAATGCTTTTTGCCTCCTTTTTGGCGAAACAAAAAGGAGGGGGGAAGAATAAATATAGTTATACAAAAACGAGCTCGGATGAGCTCGTTTTGGGTTATTCTGTAACGGGTTCTGCGGGAGCCTCTTCTTCTGGCACCTTTGAAGCAACCTCTGCAGGTACTTCTTCCACAGGTGCTGTCTCTGCAGCTGCCTTTGCCTCTTCTGCAGCAGCTTTCTCAGCCTCAGCCGCCGCCTTCTTGGCTTCTGCTTCTGCCTTCTTTGCCTCTTCTGCGGCTGCAAGGGCCTCCATCTTCTCTGTGTTCTTAGCATCCAATGCACCCTGTCGCTTTTTGCTGATGGTGATGGATTTTACCTTTTCGCCCTTGATTACGTTCAAGCGAATGAGTAAGTTGCGAACGGAGTTGGTTGGTTGTGCACCGACACTTACCCAGTACTGGATACGATCCTCTTTAAGAACCGCTTCTTTGGTACGAGGGTTATAGTGTCCGACGATCTCGTTATGCTTTCCCCATGGGTCACGAGTTTTTTCGGTTACCACCACGCGGTACTGTGGGGCTTTCTTCTTTCCTGTGCGTTGAAAACGGATAGACAACATGTAATTGATAGATAGGAATAGATACAAACAGGTAGATAATGACCAACGAGATATTCCAGATTAACTGGCGTTGGACCATCTGCCTTCACGACGGATCGCGAGAGTGGTGTGAGAATACGAGAAATACAAGAAAATGTCAAGCATGAGCTTGTAAGAGCGTGTTTATCGTCTTTGTTTTCTTAAACACCGCTCAAAAAAGACTGATCGGCGCACCCTGAGAGGGCCGCCGATCAGAGGAAGAAGTGTTGTGCTCAGATGCCGGGATCGAGCAGGTCGCAGGCGCGACCCCAGCCGAAGACGATCTGGAGGCTGATGGGGCTGATGGGAGCGTACACGATAGGCAGGCCCTTTCGTAACCTGGTTTCGAACACGGAGGGAGAAGGCCTCAAGTGTAGGAAAAACCTAAAAAACTGTCAAGAAAAAAACCACCCGACTAACGCCGGGCGGTTCCTTGTTGCTCAATTTCCTCTAGTTTGACCGATATCAGTTGCGAGATGCCGTCACTTTGCATGGTGACACCGTAAAGGGCGTCGGCGGCATGCATGGTAGCTCGGTTGTGCGTAATAAGTACAAACTGTGTCTTTCCGGCGAGCTCTTCTACAATCTCTGCGAATCTCACCGTGTTTGCCTCGTCCAACGCCGCGTCCACCTCGTCCAACACCACAAACGGTGACGGATTAGTGGCCATAATGGCACTAATGAGCGCAATGGATGTGAGCGCTCGCTCGCCACCGGACAAGAGATTGATACTCTTGAGCTTTTTCCCGGGAGGCGTGGCCTGAATCTCAATTCCCACAACGCGCTCGCCTTCCTGCTTACTCATTGGAGGAGCCGCATCTTCTGCGTCCTCCGCTGTAACGGAATTTGTCTCATCTGCCGACGTCTGCGCGAGATCTTTAGCTTTTATCTCCACAAGTGCACATGTCCCCCCGCGAAACAGGATCTTAAAGTAATGCTCAAAGTGCTTCTGAATCTCCTTAAACGTTTTATTGGATTGGCTTGTAATCTGCGCATCTAATTCTTTGACGATTTTCTCCGTGTCGTTGAGTGCCTGTACGAGATCCGCAATCTGCGTGTCCAAGAAGTCATGTCGCTCCTTAGCCTCCTCAAACTCGGCAACCGTCTCCTCGTCAATCCCGCCAATAAGATCTAATTTGTGTCGCAGTTGTTGAATGACTGGGTAGAGTGCATCCGCATTAGCCTGTTCTTTAGAAGCTTTTGCCTCGGCCATACGTTCACCTAGTACCTGACGCATGTCTCGTTCCAAGTCCTCAGCGCGTGTCTCTATCCGTGCAAGTGTGACACGGTGTTCATTGAGGCGTGATTCGAGGGCATGCAGTTTTTCCTGTGCCTCTAGCATTCTGTGTTGTAGAGCAAACAGCTCTTTTTTCTCCGATTTTGAGGCCGATGCAAGGTCTGTCATGGCCTGTTTGAGCGTTGTGAGCTCAATCACGATCTTGGCATCTTCGGTCTTAAAACGCTCCAGTTGTTTGAGAATTTCTGGGTCTGGTGTGTGCTCGACAGGTGCGGGTTTTTGCAAACGATTCAGTAATCCACTCGACGACGCCTCGGCATGGTCTAGATCTTGCTCGGTGAGCGTTCCGTCCTTTAATTTTGCCTTGAGGTTACCTATGCTACTTGCAACCGCGGCAATTCCCTCAATAATCTTGGTGAGGGGAAGCGGTGTCCAGCTTGTGGTAGAAGCCGCCCTTGCCAACTCGAGAGATTTTTCACGCTCGAACCGTTCCTCGCGCACATGGTTGCGTTGCTCCTGAAGAACCTCGTATCGCCGTTGGAGCTCGGAGAGTTCTTCTAATCCCTGCTCGGGAGCGTTCTCTTGTTTTTCTGCAAGCTCGAGTGCCTTAAACTGTTGGCGTTCGTGTTCAAAAACCGCTTGCTGCTCTTTTACCTGTGCCTCGTGAGTTGCAAACACAGCGAGCTCTGCTTGCATCTTGGATTGCAACTGATTCCAGAGGGATCCATAGTAGGCAAGTTGCTTGAGGCTGAGCTCACGCTCCACTTCTTCTCGCTCGCTGAGTCGACTAACCAACCGTTTAAGTGTTCGCAAACGTGGTGCCAGCTCCTCTAATAGGAGCTCCGCCTGGCCCAGATTATCGCGTGTTCGATTCAACTTCAGTACCGCCTTATGACGCTTGAGTTGGAGTGGTTTAACGCCGGTCGCATCGTCAAAAAATGCCTTTCGTTCCTCGTAAGATGCGGCGAGAATGTGATCGATTTGTCCTTGGTTAATAATGGCGTAACTTTTTTGTCCAACGTTTGCCTGAGCCAAAAGCATGTGTACGTCCGAGAGGCGAGAGGATTGGTTGTTAATGTAATATTGAGATTCTCCGTCGCGGTACAGTCGTCTGCTAATAGAAAGCTCAGATGCATCGACCCCCTCTACCGTGTCCGCCTCACCAAAAAGCACCGTAACCTCTGCAAACCCAGAGCGACCTTTTCCGTTAGAACCAGAAAAAATCACATCGTGCGCCGCTTTGCCTCGCAATGTCTTCATGCTTTGTTCTCCCAAAACCCACCGAAGGGCATCGGCAACGTTACTTTTGCCAGACCCGTTTGGTCCAACGACAGCTGTGACGCCTCGTCGATCGTGCGTTGGTTGAATGAACTGGATGGTTGTTTTCTTTGCAAAGGTTTTGAATCCCTGCAAGGTAAGCTCTTTCAAATACATGGCCAGATTATAGCAGATTGTGGGCGGTCGTGAGAAAGGGGTGGGATACGATTCCATAGAATGACCCATGGGACGAGCTTTATAAACCCTAAACGAGAAAACGTATTCAAGGTGCTAGGCTCACGATCGTAGATGGTAGATTGCAAAGATTTGTTCTCTGAACGCGAAGGATTCTGGCAAACGTTGTGACGAGGGTTTTGTGATCGGGGGGCTCCGCAACCAAATAAGAATGTATCATCAGGTAATGTAGGAGCGAAGGGTTGTGTTTACAAAAAGGGACAATCGGATAGAGACGTACAAGGCTTACTCCTGGCTAGCTGTCTTCTGAGTGCGAAGGCACGAAGACGTGTCTCTACTTCCGAGTCACTTTTTTAAGCATAACCCGAGCGACCCTTGACGGACACCTCAAATCAACGTATGCTGCACGGCTTATGACCATGATTGAGACATTTGAGCGAGCCAAGCGATTGATCGACCCAGCCGATCATGTTTTATTGTTGACTGACGAGCGCTCTGACGGTGATACGTTTGGGTCCAGCTTGGCATTCGCGGAGTATTTACGGGGGCAAAACAAGCGCGTAACGCACGTGGCAGGGTCTGCGATTCCAATCTCTTTACGATTTTTGCCAGGAATAGAACAAGCTACAGAAGACCGATCTGTGATCCAGAATCCAACGATTGATCTTGTAATTGTTTTCGACTCCTCACGCGAATCGTATGTGAAGGATATCCTTTCGCTGCTCCATCGGTCTGTCTCTCTCATTTTGTTTGACCATCATGCAAGTAACTCCCTGTTTGGTGAGGTGAATGTGGTACATTCGGACGTCTCGTCTACATGTGAAGTAGTTTTCGAATATTTGCGTCACCACAACATACCGTTATCGCGTGACATGGCAAAATGTTTAATGACGGGTATCCTCACAGATACGGGGATGTTCTCCAACCCCGTAACAAATTCCGATGCGATTGATCGTGCGAGCGCTTTGCTCATACAGGGAGGAAACATTAAGACAGTGATCGACAACATTGTGCGTCAGATGGGCGTTGAGCAATTACAGCTTTGGGGCATTTTGTTAAGCCGACTTGTGTATCATAGGGAATTTGATACAGCGATACTTTGGGTCAAACAAGAAGATTACGATCTTACCGGCACCGGATCGGAAATCATTGGAGAACTCCATGATTACCTGCAGGCAACGCTCCATGTAAAGGTGATTTTTTTCCTGAAGGAACTCTCAGATGGGATGGTAAAAGTGAGTATGCGATCTATCAATAATGATGTTTCGCGCATTGCGAAGCAGTTTACGGGCGGAGGGGGTCACCCCGGTGCGTGCGGATTCAGTGTAAAGGGTGTGATCAAGATTGTTGACGACTGTGTTTGTGTGGTTTAATTTTGTTAAAATCGTTCACGCGTTACGTGAAGATCTGCTATAATCTGCACACGACCTTTTACTGTTCAACATCTATATTCATATGAGTTATTTGATCCCAACCGTGATAGAGAAAACCGCCAATGGAGAGCGGGCGTATGATATTTACTCACGCTTGTTAAAAGATCGCATTATTTTCTTGGGCGGTCCGATTGATGACGCGGTGGCTAATACGATTATTGCGCAGTTACTCTTTTTAGCCAGCGAAGATAAGGCAAAGGATATTCAACTCTACATTAACTCGCCGGGTGGAAGTGTCACAGCGGGTCTGGCTATTTATGACACGATGAATTACATTAAACCGGATGTTTCTACGATTTGCGTGGGAATGGCGGCGAGTATGGGGGCGTTTTTGCTCTCGTCGGGGGAGCCGGGAAAGCGATTTTGTCTGCCAAGCTCAGAAATTATGATTCATCAGGTGCTCGGTGGAACACAAGGGCAGGCGACGGACATCAAGATTCATGCGGAGCGGATTCTTAAGATGAAGGATGATCTCAATAAAATCTTGGCAAAAAACACCGGTCAACCACTCAAGAAGGTTACAGATGACACAGAACGTGACAACTTTATGACCTCGGAGGAGGCAAAGAAGTACGGTCTCATTGACAAGATTATCAAATAAAGCAAACGCCCTGCCGGAGATCCGGTGGGGTGTTTTTGTTTGGATTACGAGCAAAATGTATGTATTTCCTTATAAATTATCCACAGGTGTGTTAAAATGCTTCCTGCAATGATTCGAGGAGCCTCGCTGACTTGACAGGATGGCCTTCGCGTGATACCTTTCCCAGTCGCTAGCGGCGACCTGTGATTTTCCTCTCGTCGCCAGCGTGCACGACAAGCATGGAGTTTACTCGCAGGATGACTCAGGCTCCGGCTCGACTCTTCCTTGTATTGTAAGCTTCTTGTACGCTGGCGACGGGTGGAAATTTTTTACACGTTTGATACAACGTTGAGACAAAAAAAACACGCACCAAGAGATGCGCGTTTTTATTTTTTATTCTACGGCGATCGGTTCTTCTACCGGAGCGTCGATAATCGGAGTCTCAGGTGCAGGCTCGACAGACTCTGGAATCAGATTACCGTCTGGATCAAGCCTATCTGCCGCCACACCTACAAGACATGATGCGGGTAGGGCACGGTAATGACTCTCATACACGGTTTTCTCCACGGTTCCATCTGGTCGCTCCACAAAATAGTTGAACGTGGTGTTGGCGCCGGGATGTGCCGACTGACAACGTTTAACGCCAGGTGCCAAGCTTGTGGTATAGGTGGTGACAGCGGGTCCTGCCGAACTCCAGTTGAGAACAACAGGAGGCGAGTAGTAACCCTTACGTCCGTCGTTGGTTCCCCAGAATGTAAAGTAGAGTTTGCTTGTGGCCATGTCCATTTCGGTATTAAGGAGGATGTAATGACCTGTGTCGTTAATGAATTTAAAGTCAGGAGCGGGGTCGTAGAGCGTCGCGTCTGTTCCTGGGTTGCCGTTGGTGAGGTCGTTGTAATAGCTGACGACAAGCGAATGGTTGCGACGCGAGGTAATGGTAAGCCCGGAATTCATGACAGCGCGGAAAGCGGTAGACCCAATCTGACACAACCCTCCGGCAACCTCTGGAATAATCTCATCACCTTTAATGACGAGCTCAGGCAAGTAACCGTCTGCAATCGTGAATGGTCGCAAGTGCTCCAGGAGCGAAGTCTCCTCACCAGGTGCAATGAGCATTCCATTTAATTTACTCATGCCGTGCTTAATATTGGCAATACGATTGGCGGGACTGTTGTGAAAATCGGAAACACCCACGCCTATAATCTCACTAATGCCGAGATCGTTCACTTCATTGGTGGTAATGTCGGCTTCTGTGCGTTCTACAGAAATAGCGATTGGTTCGTTGGAAGGAACGACAGAACTAATTGGCGTAAATGTACTTAGTCGGTCTATAAGTGCAAGTCGAACGGCATCCGTATTTACGGCGCGTCCTTCGATGCTTGGCGTAAACTCCTGCACACGATCATTTTCCATCACGAATCGTGCGTTGCGCGCATCGATGTTGATGTCCTGCGTCATGGTTTCAAACAGTGGTAGCGAGTCAGGAACCGAGAGCGCTATGCGATCATCTGCTGTGCGTTCAAGTTGGAGTGTATCCGCAAGGTCGACAGCCTCGAGGCTATAAGAAAACGACTCGAATCGACTTGGTTCGTAGATAAAATCAAATGGCGCGGCCTCCAAAACGGCCATAACCTGATCCACACGCGCACTCGCTTGTTCGGTAGTAATCTGGGGGTCCTCATCGACGAGAGCAATGCGTACCTCTGAATTATTGAGCTGCGTCATCATGGAAGTAAACGCATGAATCGCGTCGTCCACATTGAAAGCGCGACCAGAATGACCCTCTACAACCTGCACATCCCACACGTCATCGACATGGGTAATTGTAAAGGTAGGTTCCTGTGCGGGGTTGTAATAATCCTCAAACGTTTTTAACAGATTTGATTCAATGGCCTCGCGATTTGTCTCCACATGGATTGGCATAGAGGGACGAACGAGCCCCAAAAACGCCATGTCCCAGGCACGCACAAATAAATTCCGTGTGCGTCCCTTGTTGAAGGCGTCTTGAACAGATAGGGCGACATCTAAGGTTACGAGATCCTGCGTAAGATCTGGGTCGGAAGGAGAAAGAATCTGCAAAGGAATGGTGCGCGTTTCTCCGTTGATGGTGATGGATGCTCCTTCCTGAATGAGCGCGTCGACGCGTGTATTGACGGCTGTGAGCCCTGACTCATAGGAGAGACCACCGAGCGGTACGGTTGCAACAATACTTCCTGGAAAAAAACGATCGTTATACGCGTAGGCATAACTCACGCCGGCAATAACAATAACCGAAACAATCAACAGACTACCAAGAACACTGATAGCAGCGAGGCGTTGTGTCTTATTCTCCTTGAGGTTGATCTTCATGTGTTGGGTTGAGAACGGTGTTGAGGAGAGACTTGGCAATCTCATTGCGTTCTTCTTCTAAGCCGGCTTTTGTAAAGGGAACGAGGTAAAGGGTGTCACCGAGGGAAATCTCTTGAAATTCGGATTTTGGCCAGGTAAGGGAGACATCGTCTAGGGTGAGCTCCATGGTTGAATCGGTGAGATTGGTAACAATGGCGGGGCGTGCGTGCGACAACATATTAACGTTCGGTTACAGGTATAGATGCTCCTCCTTTGTGCTCCTTGGGTAAGGTGATCGTTAGGATTCCGTCTTTGAGTTCTGCCTGTGCGTCTCCTGGCTTGATGTGAGAAGGGAGGACAACGGTGCGGGAAAAGGCTCCCCAAAAACACTCTTCGTAATGCATAGTGGCCGTGTTTGTGCGTGCGTCGCGTTGGCGGGTTCCTCGGATGGTGACCATGTCCGCATTTACAAAGAGGTCCAAATCACTTGCAGAAACACCGGCAATGGCGGATTGGATAATGATTTGATCCTCTGTCTCAAAAATATCAACAGAAAGCTGACCTTCTACAACGTCTGCCCAATCCTGCTCTTTTGTGCCAATGTGTAAATCCATAGGTACAGTATATAGGAATTATGGCGGGGATTCTAACTTCTCTGTGGATGATTGACAGAAGGAGAAAATGAGAATAGTATCTGCGAGCTCGAAATGAGAGCACGGAGATGAGTCATGCAGTCGCAGGGACAGGGCGAGGGACAGCAGGGAGACGGTCAGAATAGCGAGGCGTCGCCGAATCGCGCTGGTGTGACGATGGGACGAGGTCCCAGAGTCTCGAACGGCGATGAGATCGACGGGCTTCTCGGGGCGGATCCGCATGCTTGGCGTGCGGCTGTTGGAGTGACGAGGGACGTGCAAGCGCGGGCGGACTGCATGCGCTGAGGGCCAACAACAACGTGGAAGGCCGCGGGATTCTCACCTTGAGTCCCGCGGTCACGTTTTTTAGCTGATAGAATCAACAGAACTTAGAACTCACAACAAAGTATGAAAACCCCAGAACGCGTGTACAGAAAATTAATTCTTGTCTGCCTCAATGACAGACCTGACGGCCGTGCGTGTTGCATGCAACGAGGGGCAGAGGAGGTGTATGACGCACTTAAATTAGGATTTGCAGAGGCGGCGTTTGATATTCGTGTAAGTCGCACCGGGTGCTTGGGGCAATGTAGCACGGGCGTCACCGTGGTCGTGATGCCAGACAATGTGTGGTTGGGAGACGTGCGTGTAGAGGACGTGCCAGAACTCGTGCGGTTATATTCGGGGGAGGCGCCGAGTCTTGACACGATGATGGATTTTTAAAACCTTCATCATGAGTAGATGGCAGGTGTTGACATATACCTGTTTTTTTGTTTGTATGGTGGATGAGCACCGGATTCTCCGGAACGCTTGCTGGCATGTAGTGCCCAAGGAGGAGCCATGAAATCATCTTTACCACCGCCGGACGACTGTTCGCCGGAAGCGGTTGCGGCGCTTCATGCGCGCGTTCGGGAACTGCAGACTCAGCTCTTGGATGAGCGACGGATGTCGCGAACCGACTACCTCACGGGGTTAATGAACCTCCGTGGAATGGAAGAGACCTTGTTGCGTATGGCGGCGACGTGCATGCGAGAGCGAAAACCTTTGAGCGTGATCTTTTTAGACCTCCAAGGGTTCAAGCAGATCAATGACACGTACGGTCAGCCCACGGGAGACCATGTGTTGCGGCACGTGGGGAAGGTTCTGGGCGCCGTCTACACGGGCGACACGGACTCTTTGTCCGTTCTGCGCCCATTGGATGCGGCGGCGCGCGTGGGTGGAGATGAGTTCGTGGTCTTATTACCAGGTGCGGATTTTGAAGTGACACGGAGGGTTGCGCAGCGTCTGGAGTTTGTGCTGGGTGAGAAGGAATTCGTCGCGCTCAATACGCCGTTTTGGGGTTTGGGTATCCACAGGGGGATTGGCACGATCATCTCCCGAGAGGATCTCAAAAATCCCATAGCCTCGCTCTACCAGCCGGTGGCGGCGGCGATGAGCGCGAACAAGCGAATCAAGAAGAGCCAACAGTGAACAACGGATCGGCGTACCCAAGAACGGGGTGCGTCGATCTCACTTTTTTTAAAAAATTGACGCATCTGCGAGGCCAGTAACGGAAGGTTACATGGACGCGGATGCGTATTAGAATCGAACGGAAGTGAGCGATACGGTCTCGCCATTGGCCACGGTTACCGTGACGGTCTGCGTCTGGACCTGTTGATCCAAACAGGCGCCGCAGTGAAACACGAGCGTGTGTTTACCCGCGGAGACCATGAATCCGTGAACAGGAGTCACGCCAACGGACTGTCCATCGACATCTACACGCGACCATGGTCGGCTGTTGAGAACCAGTGTTCCTGTACCTGTTTCCACGGGCGCGGGGCTCGGTTGTTGCCGAGTGGCTCGCGGGGACGTGGACGCCGGGCCTGGTTCTACCGCCAAGTTGGGAAGAACCCCTAAACCTGGCAAAGTCGACGAGGCGACGTGCGACGCTTGAGGTGATGCAGTAAGCTCAACTGGCTCTCGTGGCCAGATGAGAGCGATCGCTACCAGCACAGGAACGCCGATTGCCAAGCCACCGACCCATACCCTGTGTGACGGTTGCACCGGAGCCGGGACCGTGACATGCACGGTAGGCTCGGGGGCTGCCACGGGCGCCAGTTGTACAGCCGGACTTGCAAGCTTGGGCGTCTGTTGTTGACGTGTGGGTCCCGGAGTGGGAGTTGGGGAAGGGGATGGTTGATGGCTGTCTTGCGGTGCCATTCCCTTGATCCATTCCACCAGCGTGGGCCCGTCCAACTCAGCTCTTGCTTGCTTGAGCGCTGTTTGCATGTCCTGTGCGCTTGCGAATCGATCGCCGACGTTGGCACGAACACACTTCCTCAGGATCGTCTGGATGGCGGGAGAGTGCACGTTGAATCGATTCTGCACAATGGGTTGCTCGCACTGGAGAACCCGATTCAGGATCTCGAGAAGAGTTCCTACTGCCAGCAACACCTCACCCGATAGGAGTTCGTGCAGGATGATTCCGAGTGCAAATAGGTCACTGCGTCCGTCCAAAGACTCACCTCGCACCTGCTCCGGTGACATGTAGACAGGGGTTCCCTTGGTGACATCGGCGTTGGTGGTCTTGTAGAGACTGGTGTCCGACTTGGCGATACCAAAGTCGAGCAGCTTGACCTCTCCTGCCCGGCTCACGATGATGTTGGCTGGCTTGATGTCGCGGTGCACCAGGTGCATGGGGGTGTCGTGCTTGTCCGCAAGACCGTGCACATAGGCGAGACCCTTACAGACCTCTACCAGAAGTTCCAATGCAATGGTTACGGGGAGCGGGGTGCTCGTCTTGCCGTTTGGCTTGAGGAGCTGATCCAGCGTCCATCCATCTACCAGCTCCATGGCCAGGTAGTACTGACCTTCTACGCGATCGAACCCGTAGATCTCCACCACGTTGGGGTGCTTGAGCTGACCACCTAGCCGCGCCTCGTTGATGAGGGCCTTCACAAAACGGTCGTCTTCCGTGACGCGCTGGTCGATCACTTTGAGCGCAACAGACTTCTCAAACCCTTGTGCCCCGCGCTGAATCGCGAGATAGACCTTGGCCATGCCTCCTTCGCCCAGGAGGCGTTGGAGCTGAAACGGTCCAAACGTATCGCCCAGGTTGGTCACGTTACCTCCCTTTACCGGCGTACCGGTATAGATGACTATTGGTGCGTTAAAATGACGCTCCTCCACGCCGAATATAGCAATCAGGGTGGATTCGTCAATGGATACGCGGAATAGGATTGACAGACCCTGTGGAATGTCGTATATTCTCCGCGCTCTGGCATTGCATTTGCCTGTAAGAGGAGCAATACCATGGCCCCATCGTCTAGCGGTTAGGACGTCAGGTTTTCATCCTGGAAATCCGGGTTCGATTCCCGGTGGGGTCACCAAAAAAGCCACCAGTATATCTGGGGGCTTTTTTGTACCGCAGGGACGGGCTCAAGTGTGGTTTTAATACAACAAACAATCTCACTACCCAAAGAGCGACGCCAGACGCTCTTTCAGCGGTCATTACCCTGTAATGACAAGCTGCATCGTGGTTTTAATAAATATAAATGGGTCTTTGGCGTCCTCTGGCATCTCGATGCGTTGAGAAGATATCTAATAAATCTGAACCTCGTCGTTAGGAGCGTTAGTGATTTGATAAAAAAGTGCTAAGATTAAGAGCATGCCGACCAGAAATCAACATGTCGTAGCGCAGATGCATCTTCGCCACTGGGCTGACGAAAACGATCAGGTATTTGCTTATTTGATCCCTGAGAAGAAATCACTCATCACCTCACCAAGAAATATCTGTGCCCAGAGAGATTACTATGAGATGAATGCACCTGTGGACCTTCCTTTTACGATAGATGAAATGCTAGCAGACGATATTGAGGGTCCCGCAGCCGCACCGCTCGCAAAGCTAGCAACATTAGATGTTTCGGATATATCGGCTGATGAACGTGAAAGCCTTTGCTATTACTTTGGTTTCCAGGCTGTACGCACGCCTGTCAGTCATGAACAGATGAATAAACTCGCCCTAAAAGATCATCGCGATCGCGCTTTGAGCATATTGAGTGACAAGAAAAAATTTAGAGAGTTTGAAATCGACTGGAAAGCAGAGAATCCAGGCAAGGGATTACCGAGTCGAGAGGAGTTATTGAATACACTTGATCCATCTAGTGGTATCACATGGAAAGTTGAAGGTAATGATCATAATCTCAAATTAATGGCTATGATTGGTCCACTCATGAAGGGTGAATACAGCAAACGACGATGGACATTACTTGTGGCGCCGAGTGGGAGACAGTTTATTTGTAGTGACAATCCTTTAGTTACAACTACTGGCTATACTACTTGCGGTCCGATAACAGAGACCGTCATACCAATAGGTCCACGATCTACTCTACTAATGGAAAAGAGTTATCAATTTGATGGCATTTCAGTCGCGATCGTAGACCATCGTATCGTTAGAGAAGTAAATAAACGAGTGGCCTTTCATGCGGGTCGTTTTGTAGTTACCGCTAACCAAAGACTCCTTAACAGAGTCTTAAAAACTCGCGAGGAAAATTCGAAGGTCATCGAAGAAATAAAGACAAGGAATCTAGGCGAAATAATTAAGAGCTCGAACCTTAGATCAATTGGTCAAATGCTTAGCCGTTAGGTCCAGCAAGGAACCCTTTCACATCCCCGTTTTCCCAGATCGGACACCGTTCACCCCTTCGTCCCTCTGTACTAATTTTCGTCAAAGTCAGCGTCATGGTCGTACTGTGATGTTCGGAGTCATCAGAAAATACTACTTCTGCTAGTAGGTCTACGCGTCCGGCGAGGTTTGAAATTCTTGGTCGTATAGGTCGCTTTGGCCGATCTGTGCTTTTCACCTCTACCCGATACCACTTGTCGTTTTCCTTGTCATGCACGGCGCAGTCTGTCGCCTATTTACCTGCCCCGAAGACTTCGTAGCCTTCGCGTGCAAAACAATAGCGGACATAATTTTCCGCTGCATCTCCCAACCAATCGTGGGAGCCATTTTGTTTGTAGGTTGTCATAGCGCTTTGGTAGGATTTATTCGAGCGGACAGCACAAAACCCGCTGCCAGCTCGTGGGATTACTCCCAACGCATGCCTTTCGACATACGACCTACCAAAGCTCGCTGACAACGGGGTCAGTGCTTTGGTAGATTTTTATGCCATGCTGTGACTTTCGTAACAGTTTAGGCTATATTGTAGGCATATCGTATGTGTTTTCTAGTATTTTATCAAGTTAGGTATGGACAAAGAGATAGATCTTGCCATCGCATGGGCATTGTCTTCGAGCTGATCTTGGTTTTGTGAAGAAGGGGGTGCGTCTACTCGGTGGGCGGTTCTTGCTTTATACAGCCCACCCACCATTGCCAGAACCCCCAGATTTTTGTAAACTCAAGCTCTTCTATGGCAACGCCTACCGACATTTCTCACATCGAACTCCTGGCACCCGCAGGGTCCTACGAGGCGCTCCATGCCGCTATCAACGCCGGGGCAGATGCGGTCTACTTTGGTGTGGATGGGTTTAATATGCGCGCAAACTCTTCTGCGCACCTTGGCCTAGCAGACATTCAGGAGATCAGCACGCTTTGCCATCAATACAACGTCAAATGCTATTTGGCGCTCAACACGCTTGTGTATGATCAAAACTTGGAGGAGATGAAGCAGGTGATAGACGCGGTAAAGCTGGCACAGGTGGACGCGGTGATTGCGTTTGACCTCTCCACAATCGCTTATGCAAAGTCGCAAGGAGTCGAGGTTCATATTTCTACACAACATTCCATTTCTAACATCGACGCCGTAAAATTTTTTGCTACGTGGGCGGACCGAGTCGTGCTTGCGCGCGAACTCACGCTTAAACAGATCAAATCAATCGTTGACGTGATTAAAACGCAGGACATTCGCGGACCAAAGGGTCGGTTGGTGGAGGTGGAGATTTTTGTGCACGGGGCCATGTGTGTGGCGGTGAGTGGAAGATGCGGAATGAGCTTGTACATGTACAACACGTCGGCTAATTGTGGGTCGTGTAGCCAGCCCTGCCGTCGCGCGTACACGGTCACGGACAAAGCAACAGGAAAACAGTTAGACGTAGACAACGAGTTTGTTATGAGCACGGAGGATTTGTGTACCATTGGCATGCTTGATGAGATTGTAGCGTCTGGTGCCGTGTCTTTGAAAGTGGAAGGGCGTGGAAAGCCGCCAGAATATGTAGATGTGGTGATTCGCTGTTACAAGGAGGCACTTGCGGCCATCGGCGATGGGTCGTGCACAAAGGAAAAAATCAGCCAGTGGAACACGCGGTTGGGAACGGTGTTTAATCGTGGATTAAGCGATGGATTTTATCGTGGATTGGCCTACAAATATTGGAGCCAAGGATCAGATAGTAAGGCCACCACAAAAAAGGTCTTTGTGGGAACGGTGTTAAATTACTTTCCCAAGTTAGGTGTGGCCGAGATTCGCGTGCAGGCAGAAGGATTTACGGCGGGCGAGCCTTGTGTGTTTGTGGGAAAGACGACCGGGTTTGTGCGTCAAACGCCGGAAGAGATTTGGTGCAACGATACGCATGTCACCACGGTCAATAAGGGTGAGGACATGACGATGCAGGTAACCGCACGCGTTCGCAGAGGCGATACGTTTTATAAAATTATGTCCGCCGGGTAGGAGTTTTTTATTTTGTGAAAATAAGTACCGTCTCTGGGAGACTTCCGAAGAAGATCCTGGGGTGGAGCGGGGTCGCCGATCCAGGTGAACGTGTCGGGATAGTGTCCAGCTTTATCAAGACGCGCGTCTGCATGAGCTTGTGCTTGCAGAGCAGGCAGAACAATATTCTGTGACACAGGAACTCATCCTGGGTGTTGAGCTGCAGATAGGCAGCTCGGTTGTAGATAACACGTGGAGACTAGCCCAAAATGGGCGTTCCGTTAACCCGTAACAAGGAATAGTGTAAAAAATAACGACCCGCTCTGCAGACCACCGAGATTGGTGGGGATGCAGAACGGGCGTCGTCAGGGGCTCCAAGAGCCTAGGGAGCCGGGCGCAGCTCCATCACCAGAGCCGACGTGGCTCCGTAGCGCGGTCGACTCGTGGTGCCATCCCACCCACCACCCACGTAGCCGACGAATCGGACGCGGAAGCGGGAGTCGGGCAGGAGCACCTCCACGCCGCCGCCGCCCGTGAGGGAGGGGAGCGGGATGGGGGCACTGACGCCGTAGCTGTTGATGTCCAGCAGTAGATCTAGTAGCAGGAGAGGGCGAACCCCCACCGGCGACCAGAACCGGTACCACACACCCAGCCCTAGGGAGACCAGGTCTCCGAGGACATTGGTGCCATCCGGGAGGGAGACGGACGTGAGCCCCAGGTTGCCCTGAATGGCCACGCCGAAGCCGTTGCGGATGTGGGCATCGAGCGCCAGGTGGACGCTGGCGTAGGTGGCCGGGCCGAAGCCCTTGAACCCACCGCCTGCCACCAGCGCCAGTTGACCCGGCGTGGTGTCCACCGTCTGGAACGGTTCCACGTGAGGCCGGCGGACCGGACCGTCATCATCATCGCCCTCCTCTACAGCGGCGGTGTAGGTCGGCAGATCCACGGGGAGTGGCACGCCTTCGCCATCCGCTTTGTACAGAAGCCCCAGTGGAGGGTCCTGCGCAAGATCCACGACACCCATCGACCGCTGACCGTTGCGGGTCATGAGGCTGAGAGTTGTGGCCACCACCAGACGTTGCGCCTGGGAGCGCTGTTCGGGGAAGGTGAGCAAGGCCTGCGCCCAGCTCGCGCCATCCACGAGCAGAAGGACCTGGTCAACGCCGCCCTCAGGGACGCTGAACACACGCGTGTACTCCATACCCTGGAACTTCCACTGGAGCAGGTGCAGGCCGGGGTGCAGGTGCATCCCCTCGGCGTAGGATTGGGTGTCTACCGTCAGAGCGTCGAACGCCCCGAGGGTCACCACTCGCATGGCGTCGTGGTTCACCTCCCCTATTTCCTCCTTCACCAGGGCCACCTTGGCCTCGGCATAGGCGGTCTGTGCCGCCGGCGGGTAGTCGGCGTCCCAGGTGTGACCCGGAGATGTGTGGAGGGCGTTCAGAAAGAACGGCCGCGCGGCATCGATGCCGGCGGAGTGGTTGTTGGCAGTCTCGTAGGCCAGATACCCAGCCACGAAGTTATACCGCCAGAACGTTTCTTCCTCCAACCGTTCGTTGAGGCAAGGGAGGCTAACCTCTCCGAGCGTCATTAGCGCCGTTGCAGCCTTTCCGTACGCGAGTGCATCCATCTGATCGATGATGCTCGCACCACGACTGTTGGCGACGAACTGGTCCTCTGCCTCCATGGCGGTGTAGGATCCACGATCCGTGCACGGGTGAAACTCGGGGTCCGCACCGCTCACCAGCAGAAGGTTGCCCGGCTGACGGTAGAGCGTGTTGACGCCCATGTTCTCACAGACGGAGTCTGCGTTCGTGTCCACACAAGCTTCCATCACCTGCCGGTTGGGCAGAGCGGTCTCAGCGGACGTGGGCGTCACGCCACCACCCGTTGCGCGGGTAAAGGCCTTCACGACCTTGGGCACCATCTGCGGCTCTCGCGGCTGACCCACGAGCACCAGAGTGAGCGAATCCTGTCCGAAAGCGGAGGCGCTCATGGCCACCACCAGCAGACAGGCCATCAAAAGCCGTCCTACGTTCATCTCGATCCTCCTCGCAGTTGATCCTTATTTCTAAGGATGATGTGTCCGTTTTTTCTCGCTCAAGGCGAGAGGATAACCTACGACACTGTGGACGTTTTGTCAAGAGGGAGGTGCTATACTTGAATCACTATTATTTGTGTATTCATACATGTTTTTTCAAATCATTATTTTGTTAGCAGGATTCTTTGCTCTCATTGTGGGCGCAGATCAGCTGGTAAAGGGTGCATCGTCGATTGCCAAGCGTTTTGGTTTCTCGAACCTATTTATTGGACTCACGGTTGTTGCCTTTGGCTCCTCAGCTCCTGAGCTGGCAGTTAATATGTTCGCGGCCGCAGGTGGCAATCCGGATATTGCCTTTGGAAACGTGATCGGCTCCAACCTTGCAAATATTTTGCTGGGGTTGGGGCTTGCGGCACTTGTGCGACCATTGGTGGTAGCACGCTCTGCGGTCTGGCGTGAGATTCCGTTTGCGATTTTGGGAGCTGGTGTGTTGTTTGCGCTGATGGTGGATGGTCCTCTCTCGGGAACGGAAAATATTCTCTCGCGTGGAGAAGGCATTGCACTCATTGCATTCTTTTTTGTATTTTTGTACTTCACGATTAAACCTATGTTGGTTAAGAGGCGTGAGAGTAAAAAAGATAAGGATCTTATTTTTGTTGTAAAACAACGGACGGGAGTATCGATTGCCATGATTGTTGGAGGACTTGTTGGATTGATTTTGGGTGGTGAATTGATCGTAGAAAGTGCAAGTGCTTTGGCGCTCTCGCTTGGGTTTAGCCAGGCATTTATTTCTCTTACCATCGTTGCTGCCGGAACGTCCCTCCCTGAAATTGCTGCAACCATGATGGCGGCATACCGTGGACAAACGGACATGGCGATTGGGAACATTGTTGGGTCGGTCACCTTTAACACACTTTGGATCTTGGGCGTCACGGCGATTATATTGCCGGTTCCTGTTTTCCCAGGTGGTCTGATTGATGTCTTCTTGGCGTTTGCGGCAACAGCAATACTGTTTCCATTCATGATCAATCAAAAACGGACGGGCGAATTGAGTCGATGGGAAGGCGCCTTGTTTACAATCGCCTATGTTGTGTATCTTGGGTTTACAATTTGGCGAGGATAAGGTAAAAACGGCGCATGAAGATCCTCTCCATAGAAACGAGTTGTGATGAAACTGCCGTCGCCATTGTTGAGGGCGACGGAACATCTTTTGTGGTTGTGGAGAATCTTGTTTCCTCACAGATCGCCACGCACCAACAATATGGCGGCGTGGTGCCGGAGGTTGCCGCACGTATGCATGTGCCTGTTTTGCCGTTAATGATCCAAGCGCTCACGCAGTGGAAGCAAGGGGATTTTGATGCGGTGGCGGTAACTACGGGACCAGGGCTTGCAACAGCACTCCGTGTGGGCGTGGAGACGGCAAAAGCATTGGCGGTCACATGGGGTGTGTCGCTTGTCCCGGTGGATCATATAGAAGGGCATATCTATGCAAACTTTTTGGATAGCTCTGTGGAGGCGAGCGCGTTTCCGATTCTCTGTCTCGTGGTCTCCGGTGGGCACACGGAGATTGTGCTCATGAAGGACCATGGAGAGTATGTTTTTCTTGGTCAAACCCGAGATGATGCTGCGGGGGAGGCCTTTGATAAGACGGCCGCACAGCTTGGGTTGAGCTATCCGGGTGGTCCAAGTATTGCCAAGGCGGCGCTCGGCGGAGACGCTACGGCGATTACGCTCCCACGACCCATGATCAACTCGGGAGATTTGGATGTATCATTTTCTGGTCTCAAAACGGCTGTACGTAATCAAATTCGATCACACGCAGAGTTGACACCGACGATTATTGCCGATATTGCCGCCTCGTTTCAACAGGCGGTGGTGGATGTACTGGTGACAAAAACACGGCTTGCCGCGGAACAGTACGCACCAAACACGGTTATGCTGTGTGGAGGTGTATCGGCAAACACGGAGTTGCGACGTCAACTTATGGAAGCGTTTTCCGATACTTCTGTCTCCGTGCTTGTGCCGCAGATCAAATACACCACGGACAACGCTGCGATGATTGGAGCGGCGGGTTTGCGGGCTTTGGTAGATGGACGCGTGGCCATGGATCCGTTAATTATCGACGCCGACCCCGCAAAAATTTTGGGGGGACAATGGAAATGGGAGCTATGAGGTGCATAACACACAAGGTAGAAGAAATGGACGTGCTCGCGGCAGAGATGGTGGATCAACTTATTGCTGCGCGCGTGATTTTGTTGCATGGAGATCTGGGCGCCGGAAAGACCACGTTTGTTCAAGGAGTAGCAAAGGCGCTTGGCGTGACGCGTCCGGTTAAGAGTCCAACCTACACGCTCGTGAATGTGCACCAGGTGAATCATGCGGTGATCGCAAATCTCGTTCACGTGGATTTGTATCGAATAGCTCGCGTTGATGCGAATGAAATGCGACAGATTGGATTGGATGAATTACTCGCCGATCCAAAAAACCTCGTGATGATCGAATGGCCGGAGCGCCTCGACACACCGCTTTCTGGCCTAGACCTTTATCTATCACAAGATGGTGACACACATGTGTTAGAAACAAAAACAGCCCCGTAGGGCTGTTTTTTTAATGCTTGTTTGCGTAGATCGTCCTTCGGATATCTACCTGTTGTCCTTGCGTTAACACCTCGTAATGAAGTTTAATGTGATCCACGGCAGTATCGGGAAGATAGAGAACCTCCTGAAAGTTCTGCGTATTCATGACATCAAAGTAATCCGCTTCGGTTGTAAATTCGTATGTGTAAGCGTGTGGTGTAAAGGGATACACAGGAAGTGCGTCGTGATAATACACCTTGGGATCGGACATGGAACGAAACGGAACACCACGAGGAGTGTCTAAAACACCCGTGTGTTGCATGGGTGCCGTAGTAATATCGGCGACGTACAGATTATTGTCGGCTCCAATCCAAGCAACCTCTTGTGAAGAAATAAAGCGTGGTTCGTGCAGGGTCACTGGGTTATTGGAATTTTGTTCACGCGCGGTGAATCCAATTTTCGTCAATGTGCTTCCTTGTGATACATAGACACCTTCATCAATTTGACCGGTAAACATTTCGTTTGCCTGATCGGTAACAATGACGTACTGATCCGACACAGAATAGACGGATGGCTCGCTAAATGATCCAGTGAGATTTGTCCGTACGACATCTGTTGGAGAGACGATCTCGAATCCGGCTGCTACGAGGTTTGATGCGGGACCAGAAACCGAGACAATATGATTATTGATCACACGGAGCCATGCATATCGTGCGCCCGTTTTTTGTTCAAGAGTATCGGCTGTTACAACAACGGTTGCTTGTAACGTGTAGGGATTCAAAAGATACCAGTTAAAATCACCATCGGTTACAAGAAGTTGCCCATCCTTTATTTGAACAAGGGATTTTGTCCCGACTCCTGGGCTCGTTGAACAAGATTCGCACCAGCGAGTCGTTGGAAACTTGTAGTCGGTTGCAACGATTTTATGCTCTACAAACGAATAGAGATACACATTGGTAAACGTGTCTGTGAGAGGCAAGAATCCTTGATTGCGTAGGGAGCTCCCCCCAAGTGGATGTGAGAGTCTTTCTGTACGCGCATAAGTCAACTGACTGTCCGTAAATTGATCTGCGGGAATTTGATCGATCATTGAGTTGATCAAGGTGCCCGTTTGATACTGCGCTACGGAGTAGCCTGGATACTGCCAGGTTGCACTTGCGCCGATCCAAAGTTCATCGTTGGTGTTCCACGATGGGGTAATGGGAGCGAGGGACGTTGCCGACGCCGAGGCAATCGGCTGTATAAACGAGAACAAAATCGCCACAATGGCGAAGAAAGAGATATGGGATCGCATAAGCATATCTAAGAGTTATGTGTGATGTTTACCCTAAAAAGGGGGTTTTGTCAAGGGTTCCTCGGGCTTTGTATAAAAAGGACACTCAACGTCTCCTGCGGACGTCCCATTGACGCAGTTCATAAAACACCCTCGTAAAACTCGGGGCCAAGCTGTTTTATAAACTGAGCCCCTTTTTATACAAAACCCTCATCACGACGTTCGCTAAATCCCTTGCACGCAGAAGACAGCTAGCCAGGAGTAAGTCTTGTGCGTCTCTATCCGACTGTCCCTTTTTCTAAACACAACCCTTCGCTCCTACATTGCTGGATGATACTGGTGTGGCTAAAGGGGACAGGCACCCTTATCCACATACGTGCAAATCTCTACGATCGTACGTGTTTGACCATGAGGCTTCAATCAATCGAGTTGTTGATCTTTTGCGCTGAGTCTGTGGGCCAGCGAACTGTGACGTAAAAAAACACGCATGCCGATAGGGAAATGCGTGTTGGGGTACCTATTGAATTCTTGCAAGTGCCACCAGCGCCGCCGTGTCGGCACGGAACTGATACGCTCCCAATGAGACAATCTGTGCGTTTTGACTCACGGCAAAGTCGACTTCATCTTGGGTAAATCCACCTTCTGGTCCAACAAATAACGTAACAGGTTTTTGCGTAGGCGCACTATCGACGGCACTCGCGTGTGTGCTGTAAACGACCGAATTTTCTGCTGCGGTAAGGGCATGGTGATACGTCGCAACATCGCGAAGTTCTGGGAGCCAGGCACGACCACTTTGCTCTGCAGCTTCTTTGAGAATCGCGTTCCATCGAGGCGGATACGTTTCTGGACGTTTAATAACGCGCTCGGTAATAATGGGAATAATCGTACTTACACCCAGCTCGGTAGCTTTTTCTAGTACCCAACGCATACGATCATTTTTTAAGATGGCCATGGCGAGTGTAATATCTCCACCACGTGGCTGTGTTGCGCGAGTTTGAATTGGGATGAGAATCCCATCCTTGTTGCTATGGGCGATCACTCCTTCATACACATTTCCAACACCGTCAAAAAATCGTACGGCGTCTCCTTTGCCAAGTCGCAATACACTGGTCATTTGGCGATACAACTCACCGATGGGAATACAAACCGCATCCTCGCGCACGAGGGAAGGGTGGATATGAAATTGTCGCGCGTTATTGATCTCCATATTAGTTGGCGGCTACGCGGAAGATTTCTTGCACAGATGTCTGACCATCCATTGCTTTTAAGATTCCATCTTGCTCCATAGTCACCATCCCTTGTTGATTGGCAATCTCACGCATGTCGGCGTCTGATACCGAGCCAGATCGAATGCGTTCCCCCACGATTTGATCTACCACGAGAATTTCATACACACCGACGCGCCCCTTATACCCACCGGTACACGCAGAGCACCCTTGTGGATTAGCTGCCATGAATGTTGCCGTTGAGAGGTCTGGTTTCTCGCCAGAAGCTTCTGGAATTGCTTGAATAATCTTGGTCACGCGTGCGGTCTCCTCGGGCGTAAGTGTGGCAGGTGTGGCACACGTTTTACACAATCGACGAACCAACCGTTGCGCCATAATGATGCGCAGGGCAGGTGCCAAAAGCGCGGGCTCCACTCCCATAGAAAGAAAGCGAGGAACAGCGCCAGCAGCGTCGTTGGTGTGAATGGTCGACAGTAAGAGGTGACCCGTAAGCGCTGCCTGAATGGCCGTGTCGGCTGTCTCCTTGTCGCGGATTTCTCCCACCATCACAATGTCAGGATCTTGTCGCAAAATGGATCGCAACCCTCCACTAAACGTATAGTCCTTGGTGTGATCAATCTGACTTTGGTTGATGCCCTCCAACTTATACTCAACAGGATCTTCCAACGTAATGATTTTAACGTCCGTTGTATTAAGGCGTTTAAGAATCGCATACAGCGTGGTGGTCTTACCAGAACCTGTAGGACCTGTGGTGACAATCATCCCGTTTGGTTTGACAATCTCCGCTTCCAATTTCTTGAAAGCAGCTTCTCTAAACCCAAGCTGCGAGAATTCGAGTCCAATGGAACTTGGCACAAGCAAACGCATCACGACGGATTCACCATAGGCGGTTGGCAGGGTAGACGTACGCACATCTACTTTCTCACCTTTAATAAAAATCGTATAACGACCGTCCTGCGGCTTGGCGGTGACGTTGAGTTTGAGTCCCGCAATAAGTTTGATGCGGTTGACGAGATGTTCCCATGTGTCCTTATTGATCTTAGCGATGTCTTGCAGGACTCCATCGATACGATAACGAATCGCCACATCATTTTCCTCGGCCTCGATATGCACGTCCGATGTTCCAATTTGGAGTGCACCTGCCAACATGGCGGCAACAAGATCCGTTGTATTGGCCTTGTTGAGAATTCCTTGAATATCTGCTGTTGTATGAATCTGTGCTTGAAACGTGTTAAGTTCTTCTTCGCTAATTTCCACACCCCCCTTGGCCGCAATAATTCTTGGGAGGGCTGCGTAGAGCTTCATTCCCTGATCAAAACTTTGTTGTGAGGTGAGATAGAGCGCGGTATGTGCACGGTTTCGTTCGCCAATTTGAAAACTCACTTCTTTTACATCGTCGTTGGTTGGGTTGATTGCAGCGATTCTAATCTCCTCTCCCTGTAACAAAAACGGAATCATTTGTAATTCACGCGCACGTTTTTCTGGGAGAAGTCGTAGCGCCTCTGCATTTACGGGGAATCCTTTTAAATCAATATACCCAACGCCAAGACCCGCCGCTTTTTGTTCGGTGACCTTTTCGATCTGCTCCTCACGGATGGCTCCCATGCGTTTTTGCAACTGTTCTTGTGTGGTGGGCTGATTGGGTTGTGAAGGGACCTTGGGTTGTGGCGTATTGCCTCCCATCAAGTCCTCTATGGATCCTGTTCCGTTGCTCATAGGTAATACGTTTAGGATTTACGGAAGACAAATTGCAAAATAGCGGGGAGGTGCTTTCTCTCGATGTTTTTTGCTAAATGTGACCACGTGGCAAAGTTGTAGCTTGCAACGATACCGGCAACAAAAAGTGATCCAAGCAAAAAGACGACAAGCTCCAGGAGACTACCAGCTCCTTGATTTCCCGTTGCAATAAAGACCCATGTTCCGATCGCGCTCGTGAGTAGACTCAAAAGCTGCACGGCAAATACGAGGAGGGTCATTGCAACAGCATTGATCACAAAGAGGATGAGGTTGTGCTCAAGGATAAGCGCTGGTGATCGCCAGGTTGCCTTCCACGCCTGTTGAACGGCTGGGAGAAACCGTTGACCATCGCCTGCAATAAACTGCAAAATCAACATTTTTATGGTAAGCACATAGAGTATAAGAAGCCCGTCGATGATCATAATGGGCACGGTAAACCAGAGAGCATGCGGGCCGGTGATCCAATCGAGCGCTTTACTCATGTCTAATACAAGTAAAAAGACGGCAGAAAGCGACGCAAGGTGAACCAGTGTCATACGAGGCCATTGTGTAAGCGCATGACGGAAGGCTTCACGTAGAGAAACCTGTTTGCGAAGTCGGCTATGACGGTGTGTGACATGGATCAACGCGGTTTGACACAGGATTGCGCAGGCAAGCACGGCAATCGTAACCAATAGCGCCACAGGGTGCGATACGAGGGAAACAATTGTTGGTCCTATAAGATCTGGCGGGAGCACGCTGTTGGTTGTGGCGGTGAGCGCGGGTGCAATACCGTGTACGCCGAACAGGAAACTGTACGCGTACAAAATACTGTCAATGAGTGCGCCAAGACCAATGATACTTGCAATAGGTGCAATGAGAAGTAGGGCGGGTTGTGATTTGAAGGTCTTCCATCCGCCAAGGAAGTGTTTTGTGTGCCAGCCGTTTTTCATATAAGCAGATTATAACATGAGTCACAGTCGTAACGGTGAAGCGCGTTTTATTATCGGTGATTATCTCACGACCTGATGTTTTGATTTAAACCAAAACCCCCACACCGTGAGGTATGGGGGAAAGGGGTTAGGACTGGGTGACGTCCTTTTTTGCGGTCGTGACGATCGCTTCAAACTCTTCTTTTTCAATTGTTTCTTTGTCGAGAAGTACGTTAACGATTTTGTCGACTTCCGTGCGATGCTTGTTAAACAGCTCGCGGGCACGATCTTGTGCATCCGATACGAGTTTCTGTACCACCTCGTCAATCTTGTAGGCCGTCTTGTCTGAGTAGTCTCGATGCTCCTGCATGTCGCGTCCCAAGAACACTTGCTCTGTGGCCTTGCCGTAGGTGCGAGGTCCAAGGTCATCATCCATGCCGTAGCGTTTAACCATGGCGTTTGCAAGCTCCGTTGCACGTTTAAGGTCATCTGACGCACCTGTTGTAATATCTCCAATCACCACGGCTTCGGCAACACGTCCGCCGAGCATCATAGCCATATCGTTGTAGAAGTCTTGTTTGCTCTCCATACGGTTGTCGTCGATCGGTAACTTCATGGTGTAGCCTGCCGCTCGTCCGCGGGAAATGATGGAAATTTTGTGCACCTCATCTCGCACGCCCGCATAGTGACCAACAATCGCGTGTCCTGCCTCATGATAGGCGGTAACGCGTTTTTCCTCGTCCGATATGACGCGGTTGCGACGCGCAGGTCCAATCATCACCTTCTCAATCGCCTCGCGCATAATCTCATTAGTAATAGCCTTGGCGTTCTCTCGTGCGGTTAAGATTGCCGCCTCGTTAAGCACGTTCTCCAAGTCTGCTCCTGCAAATCCAGAGGTGCGCTGTGCCACAACTTCGAGTTTGACGTCGTCGGCAAACGGTTTGTTTTTTGCGTGGATCTTGAGGATTTCTTCTCGCTCTTTACGATCTGGTAGGTCGATCATCACCTGGCGGTCAAATCGACCTGGTCGCAAAAGGGCAGGGTCCAACACGTCTGGACGGTTGGTTGCCGCCATTACAATTACGCCATTATTTTTTTCAAACCCATCCATCTCCACAAGGATCTGGTTGAGTGTTTGCTCACGTTCATCATGTCCGCCTCCAACACCAGCACCACGTTGTCGCCCCACAGCGTCGATTTCGTCAATGAAAATGATACACGGTGCAGCCTTCTTGGCGCGCCCAAACAAATCACGCACGCGGCTTGCCCCAACGCCCACGAACATTTCCACGAACTCGGAACCGCTCATGTGGAAAAAGGGAACACCGGCCTCTCCAGCCACGGCACGTGCGAGCAATGTTTTACCAGTTCCAGGTCGCCCCATAAGAAGCACTCCTTTTGGAATCTTGGCTCCCACGTCATCAAATTTCTTTGGACTCTTTAAAAAGAGGACTACCTCCTCCAATTCCTCCTTAGCTTCGTACGCACCGGCAACGTCTTTAAACTTTGTATCCGTGTTGGTTTTGCCCGATGGGTCCTGAGTTTTGCTTTGTCCAAAACTCATGGCTTTGTTTTGTGCGCCCTGCATCTGACGAATCATAAACCAGGCAAGCGCTCCGAGAATAATCGCCAAAATAAGCGTTGGCACCATGCGGGCGATCAATTCCTTGGTTGTATTGTCTTTGACGGTGATCTGAATTGACTGTGTTGCTTCGCTTGGAACGTCGTAATTTGAGAATAAATCCGATAGAGATTCGTTTCCTTCTTTGCGTGTAATGAGCTCTGACCCGTCTGTTGCCATAATACGCAACGTTTCATTCTCAATATCCACCGAGGCAATTTCTCCCGCCTTAACGCGTTCTATAAACGTGCTGACCCCAATCTCTTCGGGCTTAGTTTTATTGAGATTCATGGAGCTCAACAGGCTTCCAACAAGCAAAATCACAATAACGGAGTAAAGGATGCTGCGGGGATTGATGTGGAGTTGTTTTTTCTTCATAGATAGACTGTTCAGTGTGCGCCGATCGTACAGGGATTGGGGGATAAGATCAAGGGATCGACGTTATATTGTGTGTATTTGATCCTATAAAAACAAAACAAGACCCGAAGGTCTCGTTTTGATGCGTGTTTACACGGTTGTTTCCTCTGTTGACTCGGTATCTGCTATCTCGGCAGGAGCGTCTGCTTCTGCAACGACTTCCTTCTCTTTCTTTGCGCCCTTTACACCTTTCTTTAAGGCTTTGAGGCTGAGTCCAAGACGATGCTTGTCTGGCTCCACGGAGACCACGACGAATGTCTTGCGCTCTCCCGCTTTTCCAAGAGAATGAATGTCGGTTACAGGCTTGGTGTCCAACTCGGAGATGTGTGCCAAACCGTGAATGTCACGATCCAACTCCACAAAGAATCCAAATGGGTTGACCTTGAGAATGGTCCCTTCAACTTTGTCGCCCACGTTGTACTTCTTGGCTACGTTCTCCCATGGGTTCTCTACGAGTTTCTTCATGGAGAGGAAGATCTTGCTTCCCTCGATGCCAATAATTTCTGCCTTTACCACGTCTTCTACCTTTACAAAGTCACTTGGGTGATCAATACGTTGCCAAGCAATCTCGGAAATGTGTACGAGACCCTCTAAGTAAGCCGCCTCGTCGGTTGCCTCCAAGGGGAACTTTACAAACACACCAAAGTCCGCAATGGCGGTGACGCGTCCCTCTACCTGATCTCCGATCTTGTACTGGGAGATAATGCTCTTTTGCTCCTCTTCCCAAATAGCCTTCTCGGACACGATCAACTTGTTCTCATGTTCGTTAGCATCTAATACCTTTACCTTAAACTTCATGCCGACGTACTCCTTGAGTTTCTCCAAGATACGCGTCTTGGATCCACCGGACACACGTGGGTAATGCTCTGGGGCCAATTGGGATACAGGCAAGAAGCCATGGAGGTGATCCAACTGAACGAGCAGTCCACCTTTGTTTGCGTCGAGGATCTTGACGTTGGAGGCCTCTCCACTATTCAACAACTGTTGAACGGTCTCCCAGGCCTTTACCTCCCCTGCATACTTAAAGGAAAGTTCTACCTCTCCATTTTCATTTTCTAAGTCAATAACGGTTCCCTCGATCGGCATACCGACCTTGAGGTTGCTGTAAATGTCACTTTCTGCAAACAGTTCTCGTCCGCGAACAATACCGGTGGTAAGACCGCCGATGTCTACGCGCACTTCTCGGTTGGATGCAAAAACAATGGTACCTGTAACAGTATCACCTAGTTGAGGGATGACAGGCTCGTGTTTCTCGAGCAATTCTGCCATTTTTGAAGAATTTGTTGCCATACTTATGAGTTGTTCATCCGCTGGCACGGATGTGGGTTATGAATAAGGATTCGGCCGGAGTGTAACAAAATGGGGGTTTTGCGTCAAGAGAGGAAGTTGATATCAAGACAGAACAGTAAACCAATGTAACCGTGCTATACTTTTTTTATAAATTTACGAATTGATGTATGGCCCACGAAGCATTTTTGATGGAACTTGAGTTTGGCATTAAACACCTTCCGCCTACCATCCCCGAGGAAGAGCAGACACGCATTCAACAACGATTTGAGGAGTTAAAGGTCTTGGGAGATCAGGTGACGGAGGAAGCGATTAAGGAAGCGATGATTGAAATAGGGAAAATTGAATGGCCGTATCGACTTGCGTATAAAGACATGGTGATGATGTGTTGCTCGCATACGCAGCATGATTTATTCCTCAAGGCGTTAAGTCCTGCAACGAGGAAGAAGGTGATGGACATGGGAGGGAATGATATTACGGTTCCGGAGCTGATTCATTCGTCTCTCTTTGAAGAGAAGTTTTCCCCCGAGGAAAAGTACGAGGTGCAAGAGTCGGCGCTTTCGGCACGCTTGCAAATGCACGACTATATGGAGGAGCAGATCAAAAATCGTCCAAATGATTACGCAAAATCGTTAGAAAAGGCACGCGCGCAGCAGGCAAAAATAGATGAGGCGATTGAGCAATTGCGGGCGTTGGCGAAGGTGGATCTGCATTGGCAGCCGGAGATTGAGGGAAAGATTGATCAATTATGTATGGGGTGGTCCATCTCGGAGCCAGATGTGTCGGTTGAGGATGTTCTCCATGAAGTGGAATATTGGAAAGGGACCTTGGCGGCGTCGGAGGAAGAGGAGGGGAGTGATGCGTCGGATGTCTAGGTTTAGATGCTTAGCCATTGACACGTACGTTCTGAACAAATGTTTCAAAACACCGACGATCGTCGTTTGGTCTATTTGAAAAATATAAATAGAGAGATTTTGAGCAAAAGCCTCGCAAGAGCCCCCGTCTATTCTGTCCCTTTGCGCCCGGATGTGCTAAACTATTCCCACAAATAGGAGGTTCGAAAACCAACGCAACCACAGAAAACGCTATGATGATTAGCTATCACGGGCTTTCATGCCTCAGTATTACCGCCAAGCCGATCAGCGGAGAAGTGACCCTTGTTACGGATCCGTTTGACGCCAGCGTGGGAATCAAACCCCCAAAACTTTCGGGGGACATTGTTTTTTCTAGTCAGGAAGGTGCTGAGCACGGCAATACCGCGGAGGTGGCTGGTTCGCCGTTTTCAATTGCCATGCCGGGTGAATATGAGGTAAAGGGTATGATGTTAGACGCACGCGTAGCTCCAACAAAAACCAATCCTAAAAATATGATCTTGCGCGTGGCAGCAGGTGCCATGACGCTAGGTTTTTTGGGAGGGTTGGATCGACCGCTTAAAGATGAGGAGATCGAACTTTTGGAGGGCGTGGATATGTTGGTACTGCCCGTGGGTGGTAATAATGTCATGACCGCCAAGATTGCGGCCGAGACCGTGCGCACGATTGAACCTCGTATTGTTATCCCTGTCTATATGGCAGAACCTGGACTCAAAGAAGCCCTGGATCCGCTTTCTGTATTCATGACAGAAATGGGACCCGTACCGACCGAGGAGACCACAAAATATAAAATGACCAAGCGCCAGTTGCCACAGGAAGACATGCAACTTGTGCTAATTAAGCGCTCCTAACATGGCTCAAAGTCCGCTCTCACGTCTTACAGCCCAGGAATACGCGGCGCGACAACGTCTGTTGCGTTTAATTCTTGGATTGATGGGTGTGCTGGTGGTCGTTCTCATTATTGTGCAACTAGTGGCCGTGGTGCCAAAGAGCGCGCAGGCGATTGACGATGCGGTGGAACAAGGCAAGGGGGCAGTGGGGGACATCTCGCTGCAGACAGACGCCATTAAGGCACAAGGATCGGCGATTGCCGCCGCAGGTGCAGCCGCACGGGACAGCTGGTTTATGATGTTGATTCAAGAATCGGTCCTACGCAAGGTAGCCACAAAGATTGAGCAGTTGCCGGACGTACCGATCGTTGAAGCGGAGATTATTACGGAGGAAACGGTGCCAGTTATCACAGAAACAGATCCTGTTCCCACGGAGGAGACAGCAACACACGCAACGCAATAAGTATGGCAAAAAAGACAGAACAAGAATTAGACAAGGAGGGATTTGAACTTGGAGGGCAGCTTGACGATCGCTCCATCGTTACCGAGATGAAGACGGCGTACTTGGACTACGCCATGAGTGTGATTGTCTCGCGCGCATTGCCCGATGTGCGTGACGGATTAAAACCTGTGCATCGCCGCATTTTTTACGGTATGTGGAAGTTGGGATTACGCGCTGGTGGACGTTACAGAAAATCTGCAGCTGTGGTTGGAGAGGTGATGGCTAAGTACCATCCGCATGGTGACGCGTCCATTTACGACGCGCTTGCACGTATGGCACAGGATTTTTCCATGCGCTATCCGTTGGTGCATGGTCAAGGAAACTTTGGATCGTTGGATGGAGATTCGCCGGCTGCCATGCGTTACACGGAGGCAAAACTCCAATCACTCGCCGAGGAGTTGATGTGGGATATCGAGAAAGAGACGGTGGATTTCCAACCCAACTACGACGGAGAACACATGGAGCCAAAAGTGCTCCCGGCTAAGCTGCCAAACTTACTATTGAATGGCGTGTTGGGAATCGCGGTGGGAATGGCAACCAACATTCCTCCACATAACTTGCGAGAAATTTGCGGGGCAATTTTAGCGTTAATCGACAACAAAGACGTAACGATTGACGACCTCATGGAGCACATTAAGGGGCCAGACATGCCGTCGGGTGCGATTGCCTACGACGTGCAGGCCATTAAGCAGGCGTATGCAACCGGTCGTGGAGGTATTGTGTTCCGAGCGCACACCGAGATTGAGGAAATGAAAAATGGTAGTTACCAGATTTTGGTCACGGACGTGCCGTACCAGGTCAACAAAGCAAGCATGTTGGAGAAGATTGCTATGTTGGTTCGTGAGAAAAAGATTGAAGGAATTCGTGACTTGCGTGATGAGTCCAACAAAGACGGAATTCGCGTGGTGATCGAACTTAAAAAAGATGCGTATCCTCGCAAGGTGCTCAACCGTCTCTTCCAAATGACGCAGATGCAGACCACGTTCCATGTCAACATGGTGGCGTTAGTGGATGGAGTACAGCCCCGTCTTCTCAATCTTAAGGAGATGTTGGAGGAATATATTAAACATCGCAAGGTGATTGTACGACGTCGTACCGAGTTTGATTTGGCACGTGCCAAGGATCGTGCGCATATTTTGGATGGGTTGATGATTGCACTTACCAACATCGACAAGATCATTGCGACCATTAAAAAGTCCAAGGACAAAGATGAAGCACGCGTCAACTTGATGAAACAATTTAAGCTCTCTGAGTTACAGGCAATTGCGATTTTGGAAATGCGTTTGCAACAGTTGGCAAACTTGGAGCGTTTGAAGATTGAGCAAGAGTTGGCAGAGAAGATGAAACTCATTAAGGAGTTGGAGGCTATTCTTAAGTCGGCGCAAAAGATGTTGGCTGTGATCCGTAGTGAGGTGGAGGAGATTGATGCAAAATTTGGCGACGAACGTCGTACGGAAATCGTCAAACATGGCGTAAAGGCGTTTAGCATGGAAGATGTGATTCCAGACGAGGAGACCATTGTAATGATGACGCGCGATGGTTACATTAAGCGTATCTCGCCAGACACCTTTAAGACGCAAAAGCGTGGAGGGAAGGGCGTGATGGGCTTGTCCACCAAGGAAGAAGACGTGGTAGATAAAGTCTTTATGACGAGCACGCATACACACCTACTCTTCTTTACAACGTCGGGCCGGGTGTTCCAAATGAAGGCCTACGAGGTGCCGGAATCGTCTCGTACCGCCAAGGGGCAGGCGCTGGTTAATTTCTTGCACCTGGCACCAGGGGAGGAGGTGACGTCGGTGTTGTCTATGGATCGCGACGACGACGCCAAGTTCTTGATGATGGTCACTAAGCGTGGAACTATCAAAAAAACGCCGTTGAGCGAGTTTGAGCATGTGCGCAGCAATGGATTGATCGCCATTAAGCTTAACCAAGGAGATCGATTAGAATGGGTCAAACCATCCAACGGAACGGACGAGGTGGTATTGGTGACGCACCAGGGTATGGCGATTCGATTTAGCGAGGCGGAAGTGCGAGCTATGGGTCGCGTGGCGGCCGGTGTGCGTGGAATCAAACTCAAAGGAGAAGACATGATTGTGGGTATGGCCGTGGTGGATGGCAAGCTCACTGCCAAGGGATCGATGGAGTTGTTGGCGATCATGCAAAATGGGTACGGAAAGCGCACCAACCTTAAGGAGTATAAGTTGCAAGGACGCGGCGGACAGGGCGTAAAGACGGCCAATATTACCGCCAAGACCGGACCAATTGTAGGGATGCGCGTTATTAACACCAAGGACTTAACGGACATGCTTATTATGAGCGCACACGGCCAGGTGATTCGTACCAAGATGAGTACGGTAAGCGTGCTGGGACGTGCGACTCAGGGAGTACGTATTATGCGATTTAAGAAGGATGGCGATAACGTGGTGTCGATTGCCGTGATTGGTGAGGCAGAAGGGGACGAATAGGGTAGTCGTTATTTCAAAACAGGCCTTTCGGGGTCTGTTTTTGGTTGTGCTCTGTATCACATTCGTCGTAGGTAGGACAAATCCGATCTAGTTTTTGTCTTAAAAAATAGAGTGAATGAGAAAGGGTGGATTGACATATACCCGTATTTGGGGTATAAGAGCGCTACCCTAACGATGCAGATTCGTGTCGGATAACAGGGTATAGATGGCACATTGGCACAAACCGTGCCTTGGAGGAAGCCATGAACCGGTTGTTGATCTTGTTCGTTTGTTTCAACATCCTGGCGGGATGCCAGGAGCCGCCGACTGTGGTGGTCAACGTGCCAGCGCCCGTGGTCAACGTCACGGTTCCGCCGCCGGAGGTCATCGTGGTCTCGGACGACGACGACTCGGCCACGGACGACGACGACAGCGCCGAACCGCCCACTCCCGAGCTCGTTCCGTCCACCTTCACCATGTTCGTGACCCCCTCGATCGGCCAGCAGCCGGTCCAGGTGATCGAGGGTCCGGCTGGCGTGATCATGGGCTCGATCGCCTTCACCTTCGAGGGCGGGTACCAGGAGATGTACAGCTTCCCGCTGAGCATCTTCCATCGCGCGGCGTACAACAACGTGGAGGAGCCGTTCCTCAACGAGCTGGGTGGCGTCACGGGCTGTACCCTCGGGTTGCCCAATGGCAACAACATGGAGCTGACGGCAGACGGCGGCCCGGGCTGGTGGGTGACCCTGCCGGAGCCCTTCGTTCACAACGGTCCGGAGAGCACCACGGTGCGCTTTGACCTCGACTGCAACATCGACGCGCCCACGGATGGCGACGCGGACGCCTACGCGCTGGGTGTCAACGCGACGGCGGTCGTCGCCGTGGTGGATGCGGACGACAACCTGGTGGACGGCTCGCTGTCCAACAACGGACAGTGGCTCTACCCCAACTCGCCTGAGCCCTCGGGGCTCTACCCGTCGTTCTATGCCGTGGTAGATTCCCCGATGGAGCCCATGGCGCCCACACTGACTGTCTCGCCGGCCGATTGGTGGCTGGCGGGGCTTCAGATCCCCCAGTCCAACCTGACTCCGTTGCGGTTCAACGTGACGGCGGAAGGGGACGACTGGCAGGTCTATGGCGCGGACCTCAACGTCTACGTCACGGACATCTTCTACAGCAGCTGGTCGCGATGCGGAGGACCGTTGGGACAGCCTGACGGGATCCGGATCCGGAACGCGGACGACCCCTCCACGACCCTGGGCAACTTCAGCCCGGCGCCGACGTCGGCTGGGACCTGTGCCGACAATCCCGGAAGCATGATCGGGTCGGCAAACAATGGGACCATGAACACCATCGTCCCTATGGGGACCACGGTCACCTTCGAGGTGCTGGTGGATGCGAGCTGGGCGGCTCCGTCCGCCAGCGAACTCCTCCAGGTGGGACTGGCTGGGATGACGGCCAGCAACCTGAGCGGCGCACCCGCCGTGATCCAGGGGATCCCCCTCAACGGAGCCATTATCTGGTTCTAGCTCCCCATCGATGATGGGTTGAGCCAAAAACTCCCTTACGTAACCCCACCGACCTGTTCGGTGGGGTTACTCGTTAAACCACAAAACTGAATAGATCGAACACTTTCCCCAAGGAATTGACAAAAATCCGTCCTACTGCTATGCTCCAGTCACTTAACTGAATGCTATGTCTGTCCCAGCCCATCGAAAATCATCTTCCCGCACCAAGCGCGGTCGTTCTCACGCGGCTCTTACCCCTCTCAATTTGGGAGCCTGCCCAGCGTGTAAAGCGGTTGTAAAACCTCATCACGCCTGTGCAAAATGTGGTGCATACGCGGGTCGTAGTGTAAAATAAGGGCCTCAGGCCCTTTTTACTTTTCTCACGCTCTTTTATGTCTAATCGACACTTGGCTCGAACGCTTACCATGCAGGCGCTGTATCAATGGGATTTTCTCAAAGAAGAGACGCCCAACCTGGACGAGATTATTGCGTACATCAAACAGGAATTTGCTCCCAACTTTGATGATCACGATTATGTAGAGTCTACGTTCCGTGGAGTGATTGAGCATGTGCAATCGATCGATGAAACATTGAATCAATTTGCCGCAGACTGGCCGGTGGACACCATGACATTGGTGGATCGCAACGTGTTGCGCATTGGTGTGTACGAGTTGTTATTAAATAAAAAGATTCCCTCTAAAGTCGCTATTAACGAGGCGATTGAGATTGGCAAGGCGTTTGGCGGGGAAGCATCGGGAAAGTTTATTAACGGTGTGTTGGGTGCAATTTTTAAGGATCAGGTAAAGCAAGGACTTATTAAAGAGGTAGACTCGGCCGATGTGCAGGCAGAGGAGCCCGCAGAATAAAAAAATTATCTTCTATGGAAAAAGATCTCTCTCCATTGATGAAGGCCCTCGGCGTGGAGTTTCAAAACGTTGATACGCTACGCCAAGCGCTTGTTCATCGCTCGTATCTTAATGAGCACTCAACCTTTCCACTCGAACACAACGAACGATTGGAGTTTTTAGGGGACGCGGTATTGGAACTTGTGGTAACGGAGAATTTGTATAACAACTATCCAAACCCAGAAGGCGAGATGACTAACTGGCGCGCGGCGTTGGTAAATGGGGAGCGTTTGGCAGACGTGGCGATTAGCCTGGACGTGGAACCCTTTTTGTACATGAGCCGAGGTGAGCGCAAAGACACAGAGAGTAAAGCGCGACGCTACATTTTAGCCAATGCAATGGAGGCGATTATTGGAGCAACGTACTTAGACCTTGGATGGGATGCCGCAAAGGGATTGATTGAGCGAGCTGTGCTCGTGCACTTGCCTGAGATATTGGAGAAGAAGCTTTACATTGATTCTAAATCGCGATTCCAAGAGTCGGCGCAAGAGCAAACAGGCATTACACCAACCTACAAGGTATTACATGAGGAAGGCCCAGACCACGCAAAAGACTTTACCGTGGGTGTGTATTTGGGGAAGGAAAAGATTGCAGAGGGGAAGGGGACCAGTAAACAAGAGGCGCAAACCAGTGCCGCACTTGCCGCGTTGGAAGCCAAAAATTGGTAAAAAATTGAGCAGCCCCGCGTGGGCTGCTTTTCGTGAGATGAGGAATCAGAACAGGTGGATCCCGCGGCCGATCAGGCCGATCACCCAGAGCAGGTCGAGAAACCATACGACCCAGCGGGCCGTTGTGCGGAAGGGGTGAACCTCCTCGTTGCTCGGCAAGTTGCCGACAAACGTGCCAAAGATGACGGAGATGATGAAGATGATCAAGCCGTACCCCGACCAGATCACATCGGGGTCGAGCGTAACGGTGAAAGAAGCCAGAATAAAACCAAGCATGGGGAATTCCTCCTTCAAACACGTTTTATCAATAGAATGGGGAGGGTGTCAAATAAACACATAAGATTAATGTTGTATATTGAGTACACACCAACGCAAAAACCCACCTTTCGGTGGATTCTTACGTTGGTGCGCGCAGCAGGATTCGAACCTGCGACCGTTTGGTTAAGAGCCAACTGCTCTACCAACTGAGCTATGCGCGCCTGGGTGTTGGATGAGGGATTCGCCCTCATCTCTCAGCTCTGCAGAGCTTCGGGATCGGGTCCGGGCCTCGTGGTGCCGTCTGCTGACGTCACATCACTCCGGCCGTTCTCATCTGTCACA